>NZ_JBHXKE010000083.1:0-34932 GCF_042722765.1 Kitasatospora sp. NPDC058406 | reverse complement strand
CTCCACCCTCCTCAGCTCGCCGTCCAGCTCCAGCCAGCGGGTGATCCCGAGGCCGCGCAGGAACGGCAGGTCGTGGCTGGCCACGACCAGGGCGCCCCGGTAGGCGGCGAGCGCCTGGGTGAGCTGGCGGACACTGGCCAGGTCGAGGTTGTTGGTCGGCTCGTCGAGCAGCAGCAGCTGCGGCGGCGGGTCGGCCAGCAGCAGCGCCGCCAGCGTCGCGCGGAACCGCTCGCCGCCGGAGAGCGTGGCGGCGAGCTGGTCGGCCCGGCCGCCGCGGAACAGGAAGCGGGCGAGCCGGGCCCTGATCGCGTTGTCCCCGGCACCGGGCGCGAACAGCTTGACGTTCCCCGCGACCGTCAGGCCGTCGTCCAGCAGGTCGAGCCGCTGCGGGAGGTGGCGCAGCGGCACCGGTGTGGTCACCTCGCCCTGCAGCGGGGCGAGTTCACCGGCGATGGTGCGCAGCAGGGTGGTCTTGCCGGATCCGTTGCGGCCGACCAGGGCGATCCGCTCCGGTCCGCGCAGGTCGAGGTCGGCGGTGGCGCCGTAGGGCAGTCGGACCTTGTCCAGGGTGAGGACGGTGCGGCCCGCCGGAACGGCGGTACGGGGCAGGTCGATCCGGATCTCGGCGTCGTCCCGGACCGCCTCCTCGGCGGTGGTGAGCCGGCGCCTCGCCTCCTCAAGTCGCTCGGTGTGCATGCCCTGGAGGCGGCCGGCGGTCTCCTGGCCCTGGCGCTTGAGCTTCCCGGCGAAGATGTGCGGATCGTTGCGGGTGACCGAGCGCTTCCTGCCGTAGCTCGCGCTGCGATCCAGCTTGGTCCGCGCCTCGGTGAGGTCCCGCTTCTGGCGCTCGACGTCGGCCTCGGCGCTGCGCAGGAGCCGCTCGGCCGTCTCCTGCTGGGCGGCGACGGTGCGCTCGTACTCGGCGAAGTTGCCGCCGTACCACGAGACCTGCCCGTCCCTCAGTTCGGCGATCTGGTCGACGTGTTGGAGCAGCTCGCGGTCGTGGCTGACGATCACCATCACGCCGCCCCAGCCGGCCACCGTCTCGTAGAGCCGCTCGCGGGCGGCCCGGTCGAGGTTGTTGGTCGGCTCGTCGAGCAGCAGGACGTCGGGACGGCGCAGCAGCAGGGCGGCGAGGCGCATCAGCACCGCTTCCCCGCCGGAGAGTTCGCCGGTGGTGCGGTCCAGGTCGAGCCGGTGCAGGCCGAGCCGGTCGAGGAGGGCGCGGGCGCGCTCCTCGACGTCCCAGTCGTCGCCGACCGCGTCGAAGTGGCGCTGGTCGGTGGAGCCGGCCTCGACGGCGTGCAGGGCCTCGCGGACGGCCCGGACGCCGAGCGCCTCGTCGACCCGCAGGGCGGTGTCCAGGGTGAGGCCCTGCGGCAGGTAGCCGATCTCCCCGGCCGCCTTGACGGTGCCGGAGGCGGGGGTGAGTTCACCGGCCAGCAGCCGCAGCAGGGTGGACTTCCCGGCGCCGTTGAGCCCGATCAGTCCGGTGCGCCCGGGGCCGACCGCGAGGTGGAAGCCGTCGAGGACGGGCCTGCCGTCCGGCCACTCGAAGGAGAGGTCGGTGCAGAGGAGCGAGGTGGTGGGTTGTGCCATGGAAGCCTCCCGGGCATTGCCGGACGTGGCCGGTCACCGGCCGTGGTCGTGGAGCGGCCCGACGGCCGTCCGGCGGGGACGCGGCCGTGGAACGGCGGCGTCGCGGAACGGCGGTGCGGTCGCGGGGCGACTCGGGGTCGCAGGGCAACACGGGAGACACCGCGGGGGGAGGCGGAGGCCGGAAGGGGTGGGCCGGGAACGGGCGACCGGGGTCGTCAGCAGGACGGGGGACGCCGGGTCGGCTCACCACTGAGGTCGGGCACTCGCACACTCACGGACCGCGGGCAGCGACATGGCTGCGGCGCGGCGGGGGCGGTGTCTCGGGACCTCAGTAGAGCAACGGCCTTCTCCTGTTCTGGCGGCTGACGGGGACCACGCTACGAAGGCGCGCAGGGCCGTGCAACCGGTTTTCCCCCGACGGTCCCGCCGACCGGGCGCCGACGTGGGGATCCACCGCTCGCCCACCGATCCGCAGGCCGCCCCGCCCCCCCCTGCCACCAGCTCTGCCCTGCCCTGCCCTGCTCTGCCCTGCCGCCCGCCCCGGCGTTCCGTCGGGCGTTCCGTTCAGTGTTCCGTTGGGCGTTCCGTGCCGATCGCGTGCCGATCCGGTGACAGCCGCGCCCCGGACCGCTCCGGGGACCGGGACCGGTCCGCACCGCGTGGCAGACTCCTCCCCTGCCACAACCGCCACACCCGCGGGCTTCCGGGCCGCGCGGCGCCGTGGCGTGCATCCACAGGGGGAACTGAACACATGTCACCGATATCCCGGGCGACGCGCGCCGCGCTGGGCGCCTCCGTCGTCGCACTGACCGTGGTCGTCGCGACCGCGTGCGGCCCGGAGAACACCGACCCGGTCGCGGCGCCGACCGCCGCGGCCACCGCCGGAACCACCGACAAGCCGGGTGCGGCGCCGCTCAAGCTGCCCAGCGTCGACGAGCTGAAGAAGTGGAACTTCGACGACTGGGACAAGTGGGCCCAGCAGAACGTGATCACCCCGGCCGTCAAGGGCTACTGGGACCTGCAGAAGATCCTGGAGGCCAAGCCCTACAAGCCGGGCCCGGGCGGGCAGCCCACCGCGCAGCCGACGGCCGCCCAGCCCACCGGCGCGGCGCCCACCCAGCCACCCGCGCAGCCCACGGCCCAGCCCAGCCGGCCGGCCCAGCCGACCACGCAGCCCCCGGGGGACGGCGGCAACGACCCGCAGCCGAAGCTGATCGAGGAGAAGCCCGTCCCGCACCCGTTCGCGAAGCAGTACCACGTGAACGGCAAGCTGTTCTTCCAGAAGGGCAGCGAGGAGTACGTCTGCTCCGGCACCGTGGTCTCCGACCCGGCCAACCCCGGCCGGAGCAACCTGGTGTGGACGGCGAGCCACTGCCTGCACGGCGGCAAGGGCGGCAAGTACCACACCAACATCACCTTCGCCCCGGCATTCAACAGCACCGGTGCGCTGAGCGGCGGCAAGCAGGGTTCCCTCGCGCAGGCCGAGCCGTACGGCGAGTGGGGCGCGGTCGCGGGCGTGATCGCCCCGCAGTGGGCGGGCGAGGCGGACCCGGAGAACGGCGGCCCGTGGAGCCAGTACGACTTCGGCATCCTCCGGGTGGCCAACCCGGACGGCAGCGGCAGGTCCCTGGAGGAGGTCGTCGGCGGCTCGGTGCCGATCTGGTTCAACGCCCCGCGTGACCAGATCACCGCCGTGAGCAGCTACGGCTACCCGGCCGGCAAGCCCTTCGACGGCATGGAGCTGGAGCACTGCGACAGCGGGAAGCCGGCCCGCCGCTCGATGGACCCGGCCCGCCCGACGATGCTGATGACCGGCTGCAACGGCACCGGCGGCGACAGCGGCGGCGGCTGGTTCACCACCAAGGACGGCAAGCAGGTGCTGGTCTCGGACACCTCCATCGGCGGGTCCGACAACACCTGGGAGGCCGGCCCGTACCTGGACGACGTGGCCCAGCACGCGCTGGACTACTTCTCCAAGAAGAGCAAGTGACCTCGGGCACGTTCTGAGCCCGCCCCCGCCGGGGCCGCAGCACCTCCGCTGCGGCCCCGGCGGCGTTCCCGACGGTCCCGGACGGCAGTTCCCCCGCACCCCTCGCACGCGCCCCCGGCCGGCGGTCCCCGGCCTCCCCCGCACCGGCCCCCGCGGCCCGCCTAGAATCGGGTCCATCATGAGCGCCACACTCGTCGTCAAGGACCTCGCCGCCGGCCACGGCGAGCGCACCCTCTTCTCCGGCCTGGACCTGGTCGTCGCCCCCGGCGACGTGATCGGTCTGGTCGGCGTCAACGGGGCAGGGAAGTCGACCCTGCTCCGCCTGCTGGCCGGCCTGGACACCCCCGAGGGCGGCTCGCTGCGCCTCAGCCCGGCCTCCGCCAACATCGGCCACCTCCCCCAGGAACCGGAGCGCCGCCCGGGCGAGTCGGTCCGCGACTTCCTGGCCCGCCGGACCGGGGTCGCCGCCGCGCAGGCCGAGCTGGACGAGGCCACCCAGGGCCTGGTGGACGGCGTGGCGGGCGCCGACGACGCCTACGCGTCGAGCCTGGACCGCTGGCTGGAGCTGGGCGGCGCCGACCTGGAGGAGCGGGCGGAGGAGGTCGCCGACTCGCTCGGGCTGAAGGTCTCCCTCGACCTGCCGATGACCGCGCTCTCCGGCGGCCAGGCCGCCCGGGCCGGTCTCGCCTCGCTGCTGCTCTCCCGCTACGACGTCTTCCTGCTCGACGAGCCCACCAACGACCTCGACCTGGAGGGCCTGGAGCGGCTGGAGTCCTTCGTCAAGGGTCTGCGCGCGGGCACCGTGCTGATCAGCCACGACCGCGAGTTCCTGGCCCGCACGGTGACCAGGGTGCTGGAGCTGGACCTGCACCAGCAGCAGGTCAACCTGTACGGCGGCGGCTACGACGCGTACCTGGAGGAGCGCGCGACGGCCCGTCGGCACGCCCGTGACGAGTACGAGGAGTACGCCGACACCAAGGCCGGTCTGGAGGCCCGGGCCCGGATGCAGCGCGGCTGGATGGAGCACGGCGTGCGCAACGCCCGCCGCAAGTCCTCCGACAACGACAAGATCGGCCGCGCGATGCGGACCGAGTCCACCGAGAAGCAGGCGTCCAAGGCGCGGCAGACCCAGCGGATGATCGAGCGGCTGGACGTGGTCGACGAGCCCCGCAAGGAGTGGGAGCTGCGGATGGAGATCGCCACCGCGCCGCGCTCCGGTTCCGTGGTCGCCACCCTGCGCGGGGCCACCGTCCGGCGCGGGGACTTCGTCCTCGGCCCGGTGGACCTCCAGATCGACTGGGCCGACCGGGTCGCCATCACCGGCGCCAACGGCGCCGGCAAGTCCACCCTGCTGGCCGCACTGCTCGGACGCCTCGAACTCGACTCCGGCAGCGCCGCCCTGGGCTCCGGCGTGGTGGTCGGCGAGGTGGACCAGGCACGCGGGCTGTTCCTCGGCGGGGAGCCGCTGTCCGACGCGTTCGCCGCCGCCGTACCGGAGTTGTCGCCGGAGGAGGTGCGCACCCTGCTGGCCAAGTTCGGCCTGAAGGCGGTGCACGTGAGGCGCCCCGCCGGCACCCTCTCCCCGGGTGAGCGGACCCGGGCCGCGCTCGCGCTGCTCCAGGCGCGCGGGGTGAACCTGCTGGTGCTGGACGAGCCCACCAACCACCTGGACCTGGCCGCCATCGAGCAGTTGGAGTCGGCGCTGGCCTCCTACACCGGCACGCTGCTGCTGGTCACGCACGACCGCCGGATGCTGGACACCGTCTCGGTGAACCGGCGGATCGAGGTCGGCGGGGGCCGCGTGCAGGAGAGCTGAGGCGCCCGGCCGTCCGGGCGCGAGCACCGGTCCGCGCGACCGGCCCGGGGATGTGGTCCGAACCTGACCCCTTCCCCGGCCGGTCGTCATGTGCTGTGCTGTCGCCCATGGTTGACAGCACTGTGGCAGCCGGGACGCCGTACCCGAGCGTCCCGCTCCGCCCGATGACGGTGCCCGCCCACGAGGCCGGGGCACGGAGCAGGTCCTTCCACGACGTGATGGCGCAGCGCCGGACCGTCCGCGACTACTCGACCCGTCCGATCCCGGACGACGTGGTCGAGTGGGCGATCCGTACCGCCAACACCGCGCCGAGCGGCGCGCACGTCCAGCCGTGGCGGTTCGTGGTGATCACCGACCCGGAGCGCAAGCGGCGGCTGCGCGAGGCCGCCGAGGCGGAGGAGCGCGAGTTCTACGCCCACCGGGCCTCCCCGGAGTGGCTGGCCGCACTGGCGCCGATCGGCACCGACTGGGAGAAGCCGTTCCTGGAGGACGCCCCGGCCGTGATCGTCGTCTTCGAGGTGCACAAGGGCCCCAACTCGCCACGCCCGTACTACACCAAGGAGTCGGTGGGGATCGCGGTCGGCCTGCTGCTCGCCTCGCTGCACCAGGCGGGCCTGGCCACCCTCACCCACACCCCGAGCCCGATGAAGTTCCTCAACGAGGTGTGCGAACGGCCCCTGGAGGAACGGGCCGCCTACGTGATCCCGGTCGGTTACCCCGCCGAGGGGGCGCGCGTGCCGGATCTGCAGCGCAAGGAGCTCGACGAGGTGCTGGTGCGCCTCTGACGCGCCCCCGGGCGGTGCCGCCGCGCGGCGACGGCCGGTGGTGACAGGTACAGGACGTCGCCATAATCGCTGTCATGAGCCACGTCATGCCACAACCGTGCGGGGACGTGCCCAGGCCCGGGACTCCGCGCACCGCCCCCGGGGCGGTCACCCCCGGCCGGCCGCCGGAACTCCTGCGGCCGGCCGGGGGCATCACGCTGCACCGCCGGTCCCCCGTCCACGCACCCGCGCTCAACGCCGCAGTCCGGGCCAACCTGGAACACCTGCGGCCCTGGCTGGAGTGGGCCGCCGAGGCACCCACCCCCGCCCAGACCGCCGAACTCGCCGTGGCCGGCTCCGCGGCCTGGGACGCCGGCACCGACTTCATCTACCTGGTCGGCCTGGACGCCGAACCCGGGCGGGTGATCGGCTCGTTCGGCCTGCACGGGCGGATCGGCCCGGGCGCGCTGGAACTCGGCTACTGGCTGAGCGCCGACCACCTCGGGCGGGGCATCGCCACCACCGCGGCCGGGGCCGTGACGGAGGCGGCGCTGGCCCTGCCCGGCATCGGGCGGATCGAGATCCACTGCGACGAGGCCAACACCGCCAGCGCCGCCGTGCCGCGCAGGCTCGGCTACCGGCTCGACCGGGTCACCGGCGCCGCGCTGCGGGCACCGGGCGAGACCGGGCGGAAGATGGTCTGGGTCAAGGGGCACTGAGCGCGGCCGGGCGGGGCCGTCGCCGCCGGGCCGGGCGCGGCCACCGGGCGGGGCGGTGACCGCCGGCGACGGCCACCGCCCCGCCGGGCACGCCGGGCACGCCGGGTGTGCCGGGCGGACCGGGCGGACCGCCGCACGGGGCGGTTCAGTACCGCCCGCCGGTCGCCGCCGGCAGCGCGTCCAGCTCGGCGAGGTCGGCCGCCGAGAGCACCAGCTCGGCCGCCGCCGCGTTGTCGACCAGGTAGCGCGGCGTCCTGGTGCCCGGGATCGGCAGCACGTACCGCCCCTGCGCCAGCACCCACGCCAGCGCCACCTGGGCGGGCGTCCCGCCGACCCGCTCCGCGACCGCCCCGACCCTCTCCACCAGCGCCAGGTTCGCCTTCAGGGCGTCCTGCTGGAAGCGCGGCAGCGAGCGGCGGAAGTCGTCCGCCGGCAGCTCGTCGAAGGACGAGATGCTGCCGGTCAGGAAGCCCCTGCCGAGCGGCGAGAACGGCAGGAAGGCGATGCCCTCCGCCTCGGTGTACGGCAGCACCTCGGCCAGCGCGTCCCGGGTCCAGAGCGACAGTTCGGACTGCACGGACGCCACGGGGTGCACCGCCTGCGCCCGCTTGATCTCCTCGACACCCACCTCGGAGAGCCCGATCCGGCGGGCCTTGCCGGCCTCGACCGCCTCGGCCAGCGCGCCCCAGGTCTCCTCGATCGGCACCTCCGGGTCCACCCGGTGCAGCTGGTACAGGTCGACGTGGTCGGTGCCGAGCCGGCGCAGGCTCGCGTCGATCGCCTGCCGGACGTGCTCGGGCCGGCCGTTGCGGACCACCCGCTCGGTGCCGCTGCCGGGCACCAGTCCCACCTTGGTCGCCAGCACCGCACGCTCCCGGTGGGGGCCGGCCAGGGCTGCGCCGACCACCTCCTCGTTGCTGTACGGGCCGTAGATGTCGGCCGTGTCGATCAGCGTGACGCCGAGGTCCAGGGCCTGCCGGATCACGCCGATCGAAGTCTCGTCGTCGCGGCTCTGCGGGTCGTAGGCCCAGGTCATCCCCATGCAACCGAGGCCGATCACTCCGACCTCGGGGCCCTCGCTGCCGAGCGTGGCGTTGCGCATGACGGTTCTCCTTCGTGGGTCAACGGCGGGTGGTTCGGCTCCCGGCGGCCCGGAAGCGGCACCGGGTGGCTCACCGGTGAACAGCCTGTCCCTTCGAGTGCGCTCTAGGTCAAGCCCGGCCGGCCACCGCGGCGTGCCGCACCCGGCCGTCCGCCAGCCACTCGCGGAACCCTCCCCGCAGCACCAGCTCCGCCAGCCGCCCGTACCCGCCCGCGCCCGGGTGCGCGCCGTCCCCCGCGAGGGCCTCCGCGACCCAGAGCGGATCCTCGGCCAGTGCGCGCGTCACGTCGACGAACGGCACTCCGCGGGCGCCGCAGAGGGCGGCGATCCCCCCGGACAGCTCCAGTTGCCGGGCCAGCCGCTCCTCGCCCCCGTCGGCCACCGGCGGCGGTCCCACCACGAGGGCCGCGAAACCGCGTTCGCGGGCACCGTCGAGGAGGTCGGCGACGTTCGCCAGGCACTGCTCCGGCTCGACCCGGGGGCGGCCGTCCTCGATCGTCGTGTCGTTGGCGCCCACCGACAGCACCAGCCGGTTGTCCGCCCCCGGCAGTGCGCGCACCCCCGTCTCGGTCCAGCAGCGGGCCAGCACGTCGGCCGAGGTGTTCCGCCGGACGCCCAGGTTGAACACGGTCACGTCGGCGGACCGGGCGCCCCCGCCCTCCTCCGCGCCGGCCCCGTCGCCCACCGCGCCGACCCCGCCCGCCGAACCGACCCCGCCCGCCGCGCTCCCGACCAGGTCGGCCCAGGTGGCCGCCATCACCCGGCCCACCCAGCCACGGAACTCCGGGTCACCGACGCCCTGGGTGAAGGAGTCCCCGATGAAGCAGATGCGCAGATTCCTCGTCATGTCTCCGGTCATGCCGGAACCTTAAGGTCCACGTAAGCCCGGCTGCGACCTGCCTCCGATGCACCGGAGGTTCTTGACGTGCCCAGGAGGTCTAGTCCAGTTTGTTGGGCAGCACCGCGCAACTCCCCCACCGGACCACCTTCTCCACCGCCGCCCGTCGCGCCACCTCCCCCTCGCGCGACGGGCGGCGGCCCCGTCCCCGAGAGGCACCCCCATGCCACGCGCGCCCCACGACGCCCCCGCCCGACACCGCCGACCGTCCACCCGGACCAAACTCCTCGGTCTCGCCGGCGCCGTCGCCCTCGCCGCCGGCGGGCTCGCCACCATCGCCGGGAACGCCGGTGCGGCGGACGGGAACCTGCTCGGCAACGCCGGGTTCGAGAGCGGCACGCTCGGCCCGTGGAGCTGCTCCGGCACCACCGGCAGCGTGACCGGCTCCGGCGCCCACGGCGGCTCGTACGCGCTCCGGGGGGCCGCCGGGAGCAGCGACACCGCGCAGTGCGGCCAGACCGTCGCGGTGCAGCCCGGCACCAAGTACACGCTGAGCGCCTGGGTCCAGGGCCAGTACGTGTACCTCGGCGCGACCGGCAACGGCGTCACCGACCCCGCCGTCTGGACGCCCGGCGGGAGCGGCTGGCACCAGCTCTCCACCACCTTCACCACCGGGCCGGCCACCACCGGCGTCACCGTCTACCTGCACGGGTGGTACGGGCAGGGCGCCTACCTGGCCGACGACGTCACGCTCTCCGGGCCCGGCGGCACCCCCAGCACCCCGCCGCCCACCACCGCGCCGCCGACCACCGCACCGCCCACCAGCACCCCGCCGACCACGCCGAACCCGACCGGCCCGGCCACCCCGGCGCCGGGCGTGGCTCTCCCGGTGGCCCCGTACATCGACATGGGCGCCTGGCCCACGCCGTCGCTGCCCGCGATGGCCGCGGCCGGCAACCTCAAGTCCTTCACCATGGGCTTCGTCACCGGAGTCGGCTGCAGGGCCAGCTGGTTCAACGCCTACGACCCGCGCACCGGCTGGGCCAAGGAGCAGGTCGACGCGCTCCGCGCGGCCGGCGGCGACGTCAAGGTCTCCTTCGGCGGCGCCGGCGGCACCGAACTCGCCGCGGCCTGCACCACGGTGGACTCGCTGTTCGCCGAGTACGAGGCCGTGGTGAACGCCTACGGCCTGCGCCACGTCGACTTCGACATCGAGGGCGCCGCGATCGCCGACACCGCAGCCAACGAGCGCCGGTCCGCCGCACTGGCCCGGCTGCAGAAGGCCCACCCCGGGCTGAGGGTCTCGTTCACCCTGCCGGTGCTGCCCGAGGGTCTGACCGCCGAGGGCGTCGCCATCGTCCGCTCGGCCCGGGACGCCGGTGTGAACGTCGACGTCGTCAACATCATGGCGATGGACTACTACCGGGCCGGCACCGACTACGGCGACGCCGCCGTGCAGGCCGCGCAGTCGCTGTACGGACAGCTCAAGGTGCTGTACCCGGCGAAGAGCGACGCCCAGCTGTGGGCCACGGTCGGGGTCACGCCGATGATCGGCGAGAACGACGACCACCAGGTCTACGACCAGGCGGACGCCCGGCAGCTGGTCGCCTTCGCCCGGCAGCACCACCTCGGCATGCTGTCCTTCTGGGACGCCACCCGGGACGCGAACGCCTGCACCGGCGGTCTGTTCAAGTGCACCAACATCCCGCAGCAGCCGTACGAGTTCGCGAAGATCCTCGCCCCCTACGCCGGCTGACCCGCCGGCGCTCCGACGCGCACCCGGGTGCCGGTGGTCCCCCCCTCCTCCGGGCGGGAACCACCGGCACCGGCACGTCCGGGGCCTCCCGCCCCCCTCCCGGGATATTCGATCGTGCGTTCCCGAGCCTCCCGCTACAGTCCTCCCACGGCCCGGGAGCCGCGCAGAGGCAGGCGCGCCGCTCCCTCACGGCGGACACGCCGGTTCGCCTCCGGCCGGGACCGCCTCGCGGGACCACTCGGCAGCAGCACAAGGGGGACGGACATGGCGGTCCGGAGCGACGACGACACGACCACCGACGAGGTCTCCCCCGAGGAGCTGGCCGCGTTCAGCCGCACCCTCGGCCGCCTGCGGGCCCTGCCCACCGACCACCGGACCAGGCAGCACGCCGAGCGCCAGTTGGAGTCCTTCGTCCGCGAGAGCCGCAAGCGCCGCCGCCAGGCCCTGCGCGCCGAGGCCCGCGCCGCCGACGCCGAACTGCTCGCCGCCACCGCCACCGGCGCGCGCGACCGCCGCGAGGACGCCGCGCTCGCCCCGGGGCCCGACACGGGGCCCGCCGGGGGGCCCACCGCCGGGTCCGTCGGCCGGCTCCGGGGCGGGCGCCGCTGCTACGTCTGCAAGCAGCACTACCGCGAGGTGGACGCCTTCTACCACATGCTCTGCCGCTCCTGCGCCGCCGACAACACCGCCCGCCGCGCCCTCTCCACCGATCTGCACGGCCGCCGTGCGCTGCTGACCGGCGGCCGGGTGAAGATCGGCCACCAGCTGGCGCTGATGATGCTGCGCGACGGCGCCCGGCTGGTGGTCACCAGCCGGTTCCCGCACGACACCGTGCGCCGCTTCCGCGCGGCGGAGGGCAGCGAGGAGTGGTGGGACCGGCTCACCGTGGTCGGCATCGACCTGCGCGACCCCCGCCAGGTCCTGGGCCTCACCGACCGGCTGCGCTCCGAGGGCGCCCCGTTGGACATCCTGGTCAACAACGCCGCGCAGACCCTGCGGCGCCCGCCGGAGTCGTACGCCCGGCTCGCCGCGGGCGAGCGGTCCGCACTGGCCGCCGCCGACGCCCGCGCCGTGGTGCACGCGCCCGGATTCCGGCCGATGCCCGCGCTCACCCCGGCCTGGCCGACCACCGGCCTCGCCCTCCCGGGCGGATCACCGGCCCCCGCCGTACTGCCGGAGCGGGCCGACCCGACCGACGAGGCCGGGCTGCTGCCCGACCTCGCACCGGCCAACTCCTGGTCGGCCCGGCTCGGTTCGCTCGATCCGGCCGAGCTGCTGGAGACCCAGCTGGTGAACGCCCTCGCCCCGGCCCTGCTCTGCGACCGGCTGCTTCCGCTGCTGCTCGCCTCACCCCACCCGCGCCGCTACATCGTCAACGTCACGGCGGTCGAGGGCCGGTTCGCCGTCCGCAACAAGACCGGCGGGCACCCCCACACCAACATGGCCAAGGCCGCGCTCAACATGCTCACCCGCACCAGCGCCGAGGAACTCGCTGCCCGGGGCGTGCACATGTGCGCCGTCGACACCGGCTGGATCACCGACGAGAACCCGGCCCCGAAGAAGACCAGGCTCGCCGCCGACGGCTTCCGCACCCCGCTCGACATCGTCGACGGCGCCGCCCGCGTCTACGACCCGATCGTGCGCGGCGAGGCCGGCTCCCCGGTCTCGGGCACCTTCCTCAAGGACTACCGGGAGGCGACGTGGTGACACCGCCCTCCCCCGTCCCCCGTCCCCGGTCCTGCCCTCGTCGGAGGACCGCGGTGCCCGCGTCCAGGTCGACACCCGTCCGGGGCGGGGCGCCGGCCCGGTCGTCGTCACGCAGGACGAGCCGGGCCTGACGCTGCTCGACCTGGACGCGCTTGCCCGCACTGAACAGGGCGTGCAGTTCCTCGAACGCCGTCATCCCCGGCACGACGGCGCCGCCGGACCTCGCAGGTCCGGCCGCCCGCCCGGTCAGCCGGGCCCGACGCGCCGCCTGGCCGGCCCACACCAGCGCGACCAGCCCGGTCACCAGCGCCACGAGGACGATCACCACGGTCACCATTACCACGTCCGCCCAACGCACCGGCCGTACGGGGAGGTTCCGCCGCAGCTACCGGTAGCCGGTGGTGTCGGCCGGGAGGCCAGGGTCCTGGACCTCCACCATGTACCGCCAGGCGTCGGGACGGCTGCCGTCGAGATCGGTGAAGCCGTAGACCCGGGCCAGCCCGCCGCTGCTGAGCGACCGGCCGTTCCACCGGGACACCTCGGGGTCCGCGGCCAGCGCCGCGACCGCGCGGCCCACGTACGACGTCGTCTCGGAGATGGCGAAGTGCGGGATGCGCCCGGTCGCGTCACGCCAGTTCGCCTCGGTCACGCCGAAGGTGTCGAGCATCATCTCGGAGCGCATCCAGCCCGGCGTGAGGGCCACCGCCGTCGCCCCGCGCGGGCCGAGCTCGTGACCGAGCGCGAACGCCATCCGCAGCACCGCGGACTTGGCGATGTCGTAGAAGAACGACACCCGGTACCGGTCGGCGTTGTACTCGGCCGTGCCGTCGGTCATCTCGACCACCAGCCCGCCGGGCGTGCGCAGCAGGAGCGGCAGCGCGTGGTGGCTGGTGATCGCGTGGGTGTCGACGGCGAGCCGGAGCAGCCGCAGGCCCTTGTCCAGGTCGTGCTCCCAGACCGTGCTGTCCCACTCGAAGAGCAGCTCGCCGCCCCAGACGTCGTTGACCAGGACGTCCAGCCGGCCGCCCTGGTCGGTGTCGATCCGCCTCACCAGGGCCTCGACCTGGGCGGACTCCAGGTGGTCGCAGACCACGGGGATGCCCGTGCCGCCCGCGGCCGTGACCAGTTCGGCGGTCTCCTCGACGGTCTCCGGCCGGTCGTACTCCGAGCGCTTCCCCTTGGTGCTGCGCCCCGTCACGTACACGGTCGCCCCCTGTGCACCCAGCTCGACGGCGATCCCCCGGCCTGCGCCTCGGGTCGCTCCGGCGACCAGGGCCACCTTGTTCTCCAGTGTCCTCGGCATGCGCCGGAGCCTACGCCGGAGGTCCCGCGCTGCGGCGTCGCCGGGGCCGCACCCGGCGTGGCGGCACGGCGGGGGCGGGCTCGGGCGCGGGGGCGTGCGCAGGCGCGGTCGCGCCGGGCAGCCGCTACCCGACCGGTTCCGGTGCGGCCTCCTCGACCTCCAGGCCGTAGGCGACGACGGCCTGACGCAGTCCGCCCGGGTACCCGGCGAGGGCGGGGGTGAAGTCCCAGTTCCCGTCGGTGTCGCGGTCGAACCGTCCGAGCCGCATCGCGGTGTTGGTCCCGGCCCCGTCGGCCAGGTGTGCCACGGCCGCGGGCTGGTCGGCGCCGGCTTCGAGGATCAGGGCCGGACCGGCGAAACCGGCCATGGTCGCCGCCGGATGGTTCTCGGTGTCGGCCGCGGCGATGATCACGAGCCGGTCGGCCTCGGCGGGCAGCGCGTCGAAGTCGACCATCAGGCAGGCGTTCGCGTCGTCGTAGCCGGTGACCAGCCGGACCGAACCGTCGGGCGTGGAACCGTTGTTGTAGAACACCAGGTGCTCGTCCGACATCGCCCTGTTCCCCTGGCAGACCAGGGCGGCGATGTCGTACTCGTCCTCGCCGGTCCAGTGCAGGAGGAGTCGGGCCGGCTCGGCGGCGACCTCGATCCCGGGCAGTCCCTCGCCGTCGGCCTCCGGGCCGTCGACGTCCGCCTCGGCGACCGTGAACACCTCGTGGAAGCCGTGGTGCTTGAGCAGCCCGACCAGCTCGGCACCGTTGATCAGGGTGATCGGCTTGCCCCCGACGAACTGGTGCGAGCTGGGACCGAACTTGCTGGTCGTGACGAGCACGGCCTTCGTCGCGGCCCGGTCGTGCTGGAGCGTGCCGTAGAGGTCCCGCACCGCTGACGGTGTCACCGTGTCCCGGTACCGCTTCACCTGCACGATGACGTTCCCGCCGCGGAAGGGGTCCGTGTCGATCCCGCGCACGTCCACCCCGCCGTCCCTCGACCGGGCCGTGAGCTCGACCTTCATGCCCATCGCCTCCATCAGGCGGGCGACGAGCTGCTCGAACTCGACCGGGTCCATCGCCAGCAGGAGCTGGAGCTCGCGCACCCGCTTCGCCATCCGGCCGCGGTTCGCGTTGGTGTCGTCACGGAGGTGACGGAACAGCATCCGCTGGGCGCGACGCTCGGTGGTGTCGGGGTTGCTGACGCGGTGGAGCTTCCGGCTCCGGGACATAGGTGCTCCCTTGACGGTGACGTGCGGTGTGCTGCTGGCACGCGCAACCGTAGGGGATTTTTCGACACTCCGTCAGTTTTGTCTCACAGATGATGATTTCAGATTGGACACGACGCGTCCCCGCCCTCCGGAGCGGGCCCCGGACCGGCCCGGGGGCCGCCCCGGATCCGGGCCGGGACTCGAACCGGCCCCGAACCGCCTAGGCTGCGCGGCATGACGACCACAGATCGCGCCTTCGTCGTGGTGACGACGACCCACGACGACGAGGCGAAGGCCCGGACCCTGGCGGCGGACGTGGTGCGGGCCCGCCTCGCGGCGTGCGCGCAGGTGTACCCGATCCGGTCGGTGTACTGGTGGGAGGGCGAGGTGCAGGAGGGTGCCGAGTGGCGGATCGACTTCAAGACCCGGGCGGCACTGGCGGGCCCGCTCGCCCGCTTCGTCGAAGAGGAGCACGAGTACGACACCCCCGAGGTCGTCGGCGTTCCGGTGGTGACCGGAAGCGCCGCGTACCTGGACTGGGTGAACGCCGAGACCGCGGACCGGTAGGGCGGCGAGCGCGCACAGGGAACCGGCGAGCCGAACCACCGGCCCGGCGGCCCGGCGACGGCGCCGGGTCACGCCGCCGGATCACGCCGCCGGATCACGTGCCGGGTCACGCCACCCGGGCCGCGTCCCGGACGCCGCGCGTGACGCGCTCGGCGATCGCCGCGACCAGGCCGCGCGGCCGGCGGGGCACCAGGTGGGCACCCGCGAAGTTGCTCAGACCCGGCGTGACGTAGGAGCGGTCGGCGTCGAGGGCGCGCAGGCCGGCCCGGACCACCGCCCCGGGAGAGTCGAACCTGCCCGTGACGGCGGCCTTCCGGGTGCCGATGACCTCGAAGAACGCGGTCTCCACCGGCCCCGGGCAGAGGGCGAGGACCCGGATGCCCCGCCGGCGGTACTCCTGGCGGAGCGCGAGGCTGAAGTTGAGCACGAAGGTCTTGGACGCGCCGTAGACGGCGAAGTACGGCGTCGGCTGGTAGGCGGCGGTGGAGGCCACGTTGACCACCGAGCCCCGCCCCCGGGCGAGCATGCCGGGCAGCAGCTCATGGGTGAGGTCGACGAGCGAGACGACGTTCACCATCAGCTGGTCGTGGTCGCGCGACCCGTCGATCTCCTCGAACCGGCCGCAGGTGCCGAAGCCCGCGTTGTTGACCAGCAGGTCCACGGTCAGGCCCCGGTCGGCCAGTTCGGCGCCGACGCGGCGGGCGGCATCCGGCGCCGAGAGGTCCTGGACGAGGACGTGGGCGGTGATCCCGTGGGCCTTTCCGAGCCGCTCGGCGAGGGCTTCGAGGCGGTCGGCGGAGCGGGCCACCAGGACGAGGTCGTGACCGCGCGCGGCGAGCTGGGCCGCGAACTCCGCGCCGAGGCCGGAGGACGCGCCGGTGATCAAAGCGGTGGTGCGCACAGTGGTGCTCCTTCTCTCTTGGACAGTGCGGAGCCGGGGCGACGCCCGCTATCTGTAACACCACAGTATCGGATCAAGAGTTATCCGCAACACATGTGTGTCATTTATTTGGGGAGCCTCTCCCCGGCTGTACCGTTTCCGGGGACGACCCCATTGGAGGCAACAGATGAGCAAGACGGCCGGCCGCCCCCTGCGGGCCGACGCCGAGCGCAGCGTCCGAGCGATCCTGGCCGCTGCCGAGCGCGTCCTGGCCGTCAACCCCGGCGCGTCCATGGAACAGATCGCGGAGGCCGCCGGGGTCACCCGGACCACCGTCCACCGGCGGTTCGCCAACCGGCAGGCGCTGGTCGACGCCCTGGCCGCCGAGGCGGCGGCGAAGCTCGCGGAGGCCATCGAGGACGGGCACCCCGAGACCGCGCCGCCGCTCGTCGCACTGCACCGCGCCACCGCCAACGTGCTGCGGGTCAAGGGCGCCTGGGGCTTCGCCCTCGGAACGGCGGCCACCGAGAGCGACCGGGCCCTGCGGACGCACGACGAGATCGCCCGCCGCTGCGTCGACCTGCTCGGCCGGCTCAGGGCCCAGGGCCTGATCGCCCCGGACGCCGACCTGGAATGGGTCCGCCGCGTCTTCTACGCCCTCATCGGCGAAGCGCTCCACGGCGAGCACGCCACCGGCCCGGACCCCGCCCCGGACCCGGACCCCGACGCGCTCGCGGCCAGGATCGTCGACACCCTGCTCCACGGCGTCGGCCCGCGCACCGCCCTCCGACCCGCCCCCTGACATGTCCTCCGACACGCCCTCCGACGTGCCGGACGGGGAACGCGCCGATCAGGCGGCGATCCGGAGCCCCCAACTGCCCTTTATCGCACGATAATCATCTATCTCCCTCGATCGAGGGAACAATCTCTCTTGTCCACATTTTCGCGGCCAGATGGGGGAACATCAGCACGTCCGCGCCCGAACGACCCCGGTCGGGCGGCAGCACACCGGCCCCTGGATCAGCCCGTGACTACCTCCGCCCCCGTGTGGGACTGCCCCTTCAACCACACCGACGGCCTGGAGTTCGACCCGCTCCTCAAGCGCCTGCTCACCGAGGAGCCGATCGCCAGGATCCGCCTCCCGCACGGCGAGGGCGAGGCATGGCTGGCCACCCGCTACGAGGACGTCCGCGTCGTGACGACCGACCGCCGGTTCAGTCGCGCCGCCGGCATCGGCCGCGACCTGCCCCGGATGACGCCCGCCCCGATCGCCCAGGTCGAGTCGATCAACCTGATGGACCCGCCGGCCCACAACCGGCTCCGCCGCCTGGTCGCCAAGGGCTTCACCAACCGCCAGGTCGAGCGGATGCGCGCCCACACCCAGGGCGTCGTGGACGGCTACCTGGACGGGATGGAGGAGCACGGCGCCCCCGCCGACCTGGTCCACCACCTCTCCAGCCGGCTCCCGCTCACCACCATCTGCGAGCTGCTCGACATCCCCGAGCAGGACCGCGCCGAACTCCGCGGCCACGCCGTCGCGATGATGACGATGGGTCCCGGCAGCGGCGCCGGGCAGGTCAACGCCAAAGCCGCCCTGCGCGCCTACTTCGCCGAGCTCACGAGCGCGCGGCGGCGCTCGCCCGGCGAGGACCTGATCAGCGCGCTGGCCACCGCACGGGACGGCGCCGAGCTGCTGGACGACGACGAACTCGCCGTCATGGCCATGGTCCTGCTGGTCACCGGTCACGACACCAGCACCTACCAGCTCTCCAACATCACCTACACCCTCCTCACCCACCCCGAGCAGCTCGCCAAGCTGCGCGCCCAGCCCGAGATGCTGCCGCGCGCCCTGGAGGAACTGCTCCGCTTCATCCCGTTCCGGCAGGGCGTCGGCATCGCCCGGGTCGCCACCGAGGACGTCGAGCTGGGCGGCGTGCTGATCCGCGCAGGCGAGCCGGTGCACGTCTCCTACCTGGCCGCCAACCGGGACCCGGCGATGTTCGAGCGACCCGACGAGCTGGACCTCGACCGCGGCACCGCCAACCACATGACCTTCGGCTACGGCACCCACCACTGCCTCGGCGCCCACCTCGCCCGGATGGAACTCCAGGTCGCCATCGGCACCCTGCTGCGGCGCTTCCCCGGCCTGCGGCTCGCCGTCCCGCCCGCCGAACTCGACTGGCAGACCGGCTCGATCTGGCGCTACCCGCAGACCCTCCCGATCGCCTGGTGACCGCCTCCCCGCCGCACCGCCCCCGCAGCCGCCCCGGCGGCACCGCGCCGACCCGCCCGCGCGGCGGCGCCCGCCCCACGCATCCGTAGGCCACCGCCCGCGCCGACCCACCGCCCCGCCCGGGCCACCAGGGGAGTCCACCCATGGCAACACTCTGCCGACCCGCCATCGCCGTGCCCGAGCACGTCATCACCCTCGACGAGACCCTCGACCTGGCCCGCACCCTGCACGCCGGCCACCCCCAACTCGGACTCGCCCTGCGGCTGATCGAGAACACGGGGGTGCGGACCAGGCACCTCGTCCAGCCCATCGGGAAGACCCTGGCCCACCCGGGCTTCACGGTGCGCAACACCGTCTACGAGCGCGAGGCCAAGCGCCGCGTCCCCGAGGTGGTCGAGCGCGCGCTCGGCCACGCCGAACTCGGCGCCCGGGACATCGACCTGATCCTCTACGTCTCCTGCACCGGCTTCATGATGCCCTCGCTGACCGCGTGGCTGATCAACACCATGGGCTTCCGCTCCGACACCCGTCAGCTGCCGATCGCCCAACTCGGCTGTGCGGCCGGCGGCGCCGCCGTCAACCGGGCGCACGACTTCTGCCGCGCCTACCCCGGCGCCAACGTGCTGATCGTGGCCTGCGAGTTCTGCTCGCTCTGCTACCAGCCCACCGACATCGGCGTCGGCTCGCTGCTCTCCAACGGCCTGTTCGGCGACGCGATCGCCGCCGCCGTGCTGCGCGGGCGCGGCGGCGCCGGCATCCACCTGGAGCGGAACGGCTCGCACCTCGTCCCGGACACCGAGGACTGGATCTCCTACGGGGTCAAGGACACCGGCTTCCACTTCCAGCTCGACAAGCGCGTCCCCGGCACCATGGAGATGCTCGCCCCCGCCCTGCGGGCACTCGCCACCGACCACGCCTGGGACGTCTCCGGCCTCGGCTTCTACATCGTCCACGCCGGCGGCCCGCGCATCCTCGACGACCTCTGCCACTTCCTCAACCTGGAGCCGGCCGCCTTCCGGTTCTCCCGCGCGACCCTCACCGAGCGCGGCAACATCGCCAGCGCCGTCGTCTTCGACGCACTGGCCCGGCTCTTCGACGAGGGCGAGGTCACCGAAGGCACCCAGGGGCTGATCGCCGGATTCGGCCCCGGCATCACCGCCGAGATCTCCCTGGGCAGTTGGGTCGGCGCACCGCTGGAGGCCGTGGTCCCGCGCCGGCCGCGCGCGATCGACACCGCCGAGCTGACGCTGACTCACCCGACGGCCCCCCTGCTGCGCCCGGCCGGGACTACGATCACCGAATGACCGATACCACGGACCGTACGGGCGCCGCCGCCAGAGCCGACCGGACCGCCCGGATCCCCCGCAGCGCCGCCACCGACCGGGCCGCCGCGGCCGACCGGGTGGCCGGCACCGGCCCGGCCACCACCGCCGACCGGGCGGCCGAGCTGGCCACCCTCTTCCCCGCGCTGCACGCGCCGCAGTACTGGACCTGGGGCCGCTACGACGCCCAGTTCTCCACGGCCCTGCCGCCGGACGAGCTGGTCACCAACATCCACCTGGTGGGCTTCACCGGCGACGGTCTGGTGGTGCTCTGCCGCGACGAGCGCGACCACTGGTTCCTGCCCGGCGGCACCCGCGAGGACCGCGAGTCCGTCGAGTCCTGCCTGGTGCGCGAACTCCGCGAGGAGGCCGGCGCCCGGCTGCTCGGCGAGCCGGTCTGGCTGGGCGCGCACCGCTGCGTCACCGAGGACACCGAGCCGTACCGGCCGTGGCAGCCGCACCCCGAGAAGGCCTGGCTCTGGGGCTGGGGAGAGGTCGCGGTGGACTCCGACCCGACCAATCCGGACGACGGCGAGCAGGTCGTCGAGGTCCGGGCGGTGGAGCCGGCCGAGGCGCAGCGGCTGCTGCTGGACGGCCACGAGGCGTGGTGGGGCGAGCTGATCGGGTTGGCGGTGGAGCTGCGGGAGCGCCCCTCCGCCGGCTGAGGGCCCGCCCGCTCCGGAAGTCTGCGCCCGGGGTGTTCCCGCACGTCCTGAAGATCACCGGAATGGCTCAACAGCGGACCGTGGTGTCCGACCGGCGGTGGTATGACTCGAAGGGACTCGGGCCTGCACCGACGGGAGCGTCATGGACAACTACCCGCTGCTCAACATCTTCTGGACGATGCTGGAGCTGTTCCTCTGGATCCTCTGGTTCTTCCTGCTGTTCAAGATCATCACGGACATCTTCCGCAGCCACGACATCGGCGGCTGGGCCAAGGCCGGCTGGCTGCTCCTGGTGATCCTGCTGCCACTGATCGGCGTGCTGGTCTACGTCATCGCCCGCGGCAGGAGCATGGGCGAGCGCGACGTCGCCCAGGCCCGGCAGTCCGATGCCGCGTTCAAGCAGTACATCCGGGAGGCGGCCGGCAGCACTCCGGCGGGCGAGGCCGGGTCCGGAGGCGGGACCGGGGCGACCGGCTCACGCAGTCACGTCGACGACCTCGCCAAGCTCGCCGAGCTCAAGGCCGGCGGGGCGATCTCCGAGGAGGACTACCAGCGGGCCAAGGAGAAGCTCCTGGTGTGACCGGGCCCGGGCCCGCCCGGCAGCCCGCCCACCCGCCGGCCGACGGACCGCCGGGCGGCGGGTGGGCCCGCGGGCGCGGGAGCTCCCCCGCCCGCGGGCCCGCCGGCTCGGCTCACCGCGTCAGCGCCGCCCGGACCGCCGGTCACCCGAACCGCGACCCTGCTGGTCACCGCCGGTCAGCCCGGCCCGCCGCAGCGCGTCCGCCATGGCGCTGTTCCCCGCCGGCGCCGGAGCGGCGGAGCCGCCGCCCGACCCGCGCCGGTCCTGGCGCGGCGGGCGGCCACCACCGGCACCACCGCTACCACCGGCACCGCCACCGCCGCCCTGCCGCTGGCGTCCGCCCTGCTCACCGGGACCGCGCCGCTCACCGCCGCGGTCTCCGCCGCGGTCCCCGGCCCCGCGCCCGACCTCGTCGTCCAGCCGCAGTGTGAGCCCGATCCGCTTGCGCGGCACGTCCACCGAGGTGACCCGGACGGTCACGATGTCGCCCGGCTTGACCACCTCGCGCGGGTCCTTGACGAAGTTCCTCGACAGCGCCGACACGTGCACCAGCCCGTCCTGGTGGACGCCCACGTCCACGAAGGCGCCGAACGCGGCCACGTTGGTCACCACGCCCTCCAGCACCATGCCGACCTCCAGGTCGCCGATCTTGTCGACGCCCTCCTTGAAGGTCGCGGTGCGGAAGGCCGGTCGCGGGTCCCGGCCCGGCTTGTCCAGCTCGCCGAGGATGTCGGTGACGGTCGGGATGCCGAAGGTGTCGTCCGCGAAGTCGCCCGGCCGCAGCGCCCGCAGCCGGGTGCCGTTCCCGATCAGCTCGCGCAGCTCCCCTCCCGAGGCGGCGAGGATCCGCCGCACCACCGGGTACGCCTCCGGGTGGACGCCGGAGGCGTCCAGCGGGTCGTCGCCGTCCGGGATCCGCAGGAAGCCCGCGCACTGCTCGAAGGCCTTCGGCCCGAGGCGGGCGACGTCCTTCAGCGCCTTGCGCGTGCGGAACGGCCCGTTGGCGTCGCGGTGCGCCACGATGTTGTCGGCGAGCGTCCCGGTGACGCCCGAGACCCGGGTGAGCAGCGGTGCGGAGGCGGTGTTCACGTCCACCCCGACCGCGTTCACGCAGTCCTCGACCACCGCGTCCAGCGAGCGGGAGAGCTTCACCTCGCTGAGGTCGTGCTGGTACTGGCCGACGCCGATCGACTTGGGGTCGATCTTGACGAGCTCGGCCAGCGGGTCCTGGAGCCGGCGGGCGATCGAGACCGCGCCGCGGATCGACACGTCCAGGTCGGGCAGCTCCTGCGAGGCGAACGCCGAGGCCGAGTAGACCGAGGCGCCGGCCTCGCTGACCATCGCCCTGGTGAGCTTCAGCTCCGGGTGGCGCGTGAGGAGGTCCTCGGCCAGCTTGTCGGTCTCCCGCGAGGCGGTGCCGTTGCCGATCGCGACCAGGTCGACGGAGTGCTTCTTCGCCAGCGCCGCCAGGGTCGCCAGCGCGGCGTCCCACTTGTTGGCCGGCTGGTGCGGGTAGATCGTGTCGTGGGCGACCACCTTGCCGGTGGCGTCCACGACGGCGACCTTCACGCCGGTCCGGAAGCCCGGGTCCAGGCCCATGGTGGCGCGGGTGCCCGCCGGGGCGGCGAGCAGCAGGTCGCGCAGGTTGGCGGCGAAGACGCGCGCCGCCTCGTCCTCGGCCTCCTGGCGCAGCCGGCCGCGCAGGTCGATGCCGAGCCGGACCAGGATGCGGGTGCGCCAGGCCCAGCGGACGGTGTCGCCGAGCCACTTGTCGGCCGGGCGTCCGTGGTCCGCGACCCCGAACCGGGCGGCGATGCGCTGCTCGTAGTCGCTCGCGCCGGGCAGGTCGCCCGCCTCCTCGCCGTCGAACGGGGAGAGGTCGAGGTCCAGCACCTCCTCCTTCTCGCCGCGCAGCATCGCGAGGATGCGGTGCGAGGGGAGCTTGGTGTACGGCTCGGCGAAGTCGAAGTAGTCGGCGAACTTGGCGCCGTCCTGCTCCTTGCCGTCGCGGACGGTGGCGACCAGCCGGCCGCGCGTCCACATCCGCTCGCGCAGCGAGCCGACCAGGTCGGCGTCCTCGCCGAACCGCTCGACCAGGATCGACCGGGCGCCCTCCAGCGCGGCGGGCGCGTCGGCGACGGACTCGTTGAGGAACGTCCCGGCGAGCGCCGCCGGGTCCTGCGAGGGGTCCGCGAGCAGGGTGTCCGCCAGCGGCTCCAGCCCCGCCTCGCGGGCGATCTGCGCCTTGGTGCGCCGCTTCGGCTTGAACGGCAGGTAGATGTCCTCCAGCCGCGCCTTCGAGTCGGCGCCGAGGATCTGCGCACGCAGCGCGTCGTCCAGCTTGCCCTGTGCCTCGATCGACTCCAGGACGGCCGTCCGCCGCTCCTCCAACTCCCGCAGGTACCGCAGCCGCTCCTCCAGCGTGCGCAGCTGCGTGTCGTCCAGCGAGCCGGTGGCCTCCTTGCGGTAGCGGGCCACGAACGGAACCGTCGCACCGCCGTCCAGCAGATCGACCGCCGACTTCACCTGTCCCTCGCGGACGCCCAGCTCCTCGGCGATCTTCCGCTCGATCGCCTGTTGGGCCTGTCGGGCCGCCTGTTCGACTGGCGTGGTCACGAAGCCGGTCACCTTCTTCAGAGTTGCTGTCCGTACCCCCGCATTCTGGCAGCTGCCGACGACACCCCCGCCCGCCCCCACCACCCCGGGCGTGGCGCGGGTGCGACGGGACGGGCGGGCGGCGTGGAGGAAGGTGAGGAGGCGGTGCGCGGCCGTCCCTCCGGCGGGACCGCGTCCCCGGCCGACCGAGACCTACCGGAGCGGGTCGGTCATCGCGTGCCCCTCCTCCGGCGGAAGCGGCTCCGACCAGCACGGCCGCGCCCCCGAGCGCCCCCCTGGAAACCCAACACCCCCGTGAAGTCCTCACGATCCCACCCTGGTGTTCGAAAAGGAGGCGATCACCCGCCGGTCCAGGCGTACAGTGCCGGGCATGTGCGCAGCCGCCCGACCGCCCGACCGCATGCACGACGACGAACCCGACATCGACACCGGCCTGGTCCGACGGTTGATCTCCGCTCAGTTCCCGCAGTGGAAGGGGCTTCCGCTGCAACGGGTCGCCTCCACCGGGACGGACAACGCGATGTTCCGCCTCGGTCCGGAGCTCGCCGTCCGTCTCCCGCGGGCCGGTTGGGCCGCCGACGGCGTCACGCGCGAGCAGCACTGGCTCCCCCGCCTCGCCTCCCGGCTCCCGGTCCCGGTTCCCGAGCCGCTCGGCCACGGCCGCCCGTCCTCGGGATACCAGTGGAACTGGTCGGTGGTGCGCTGGCTGGACGGCGTCAACCCGGTCGTCGGATCGCTCGCCGAACCGGTTCGGCTCGCCCACTCGATCGCCGGTTTCATCACCTCGCTGCGCAAGGTCGAGCCGACTCCGGACGCCCCGGCGGCCTCGCGCGGCGCACCGCTCGCCGCCCGCGACGCCGCGACCCGCGCGGCCATCGGCCGGCTGCGCGGAATGATCGACACGGACACCGCAACCGCCCTGTGGGACAAGGCCCTCCGCCTTCCGGAGCGGGCCGGACCGCCCACCTGGATCCATGGCGACCTGTCCCCCGGCAACCTCCTGCTCACCGGCCAGCACCTGGGCGGCGTCCTCGACTTCGGCCAGACCGGGGTCGGCGATCCGACCGTCGACCTGATCGCCGCCTGGAACCTCCTCCCCGGCAGCGCCCGCCCCGCCTTCCGCACCGCCCTCGCCGTCGACGACGCCACCTGGGAGCGCGGCCGCGCCTGGGCCCTCTCGATCGCGCTGATCCAGCTGCCGTACTACCGCACGACCAATCCGCCCCTGGCGGCCAACGCCCGCCACGTGCTCCGGGAGGTGCTGACGGACCGCAGCGTGTGAGCCCCGCCCGCGCCCCGTCCCGGCCGCCCCGTCGCCCGCGCTCCGTCGCGGGCGCTCCGCCGTGGCGTCCGCGCGAACCGGCCACCGCTCACGCCTACATGGTCCGGGTGGCCTCCGCCGCTCCCGGCGGGAGCGGCCGGCGCGCGACCTCGGACTGCCAGGAGCCGGCCAGTTCGGCGGGGAAGCGGCGACCGCTGCGGGTCAGCACCAGCCCCGGCGCGAGTTCGACCTCGTCGCCCGGCCGGAACGGGCGGTTCGCCCCGGGCGGCAACTGCTCCCAGGGGCCGCACTGTCCGTGCCGGCCGGCCGCGCGCATCCGGCTGCCGTACGTGCTGGTGTCCCGCACCACCACCGAGCCGCCGCGCACCGACACCACCAGGTGCCGGCGGCTCACCCGGGCGGCGAGCGCGGACGGCAGCAGGGCGAGCAGCGCGATGCCGTCCGCCGTACCGGGCGCCCGACCTACCGCCGTCTGCGAGCCCTCGTCGAGCGTGTACCGGGCCACGCACTGCCCGTCGACGACCACCTTCAACTGTGCGGCGCCGGGCCGCGTCCCGTCGTCGAGCAGCGGGGCGCCGTGCAGTTCGCAGGTGGGCAGGCCCTGCCGCATCCGCGGGAGCATCACCCGGCCCCCGCGGTGGACACTGTAGAGCGTGCAGCGCTGTTCGGGGCAGCGCCAGGCGCGGCCGACGACCTCGACCAGGGGCTTGCGGGCGGGGGTGAGCAGTCCCTGCTTCTTGAGCGCGGACAGCTCCATCTTCTTCGAGATCTCCGCGCCCGTCCGGTGCCCCATGTCGAGCGGCACCAGCCGCACCGTACCCCCGCGGGCCGGCTCGGGCTTGAGGAACTGCCAGGTGTTGCCCTGGATCCACGGGTGTTCGAGGCGGAAGTCGTCGTAGTAGTCGCCGGTGACGACCTGGATGCCGGTCATGCCGGCGATCTCCAGGACGCGTTCGTCGGCGTCCGGCACCTCCTCCACCAGGCCGGCGGTGACCCACCGCCGCAGCATGCGGGCGTCCGCCGGGTGGGTGAACTCCCTCCTGCCGCCCAGCAGGCTGCGGTCCGCGACCAGGTAGACGGAGACGTTCCGGTCTCCGGTGAGCCTGATCAGCGCCTGGATCACCAGGTGGAGACGGTGCAGTGAACGCGGGGCGGGGCCGCCGAGGTTGACCTGGCAGGCGATGTTGGAGAGTTCGACCAGGTAGTCGGCGCGGTCGGCCGCGGTCGCGAGGTTGCGTTCCAAGGGACCTCCGTGGCACGGGTCGCCGGGCACCGTCCTTCCGTCCCCATCATGGCGCACCACCCCCGCCGGCGGGAGGCCGCGCCGGAAGGATCGCCCCCTGCCCCCGTCTTCACCACCGTTTCGCCGCTGCCCACTTCGGCCGCGCCGGCGGCCACGAACCGCCGCGCACGCCCGTTCCCGGCCGCCCGTTCCCGGCCTCCCCTCCGCCCTCCGCCCGCCGCCCTCCCCGTCGGCGACCTGCCGCCGCCCCGGGCCGACGGGGCTTCCCGGGCGTCCCGGAGCCGCCGTCAGTGGTCGACGGTCACCACGATCTTGCCGACCTGCGTACCCGCCTCCATGTAGCGGTGGGCGTCGGCGATCTCCTCCAGCGGGAAGGTCCGGTCGACCACCGGCCGGAAGGCCCCGGTGCGCAGACCGGAGGCGACGAAGGCCTCGGCACGACGCAGGGCCTCCGGGTCCCTGGTGGTCTCGTGGAGGATGTAGCTGCGCATCGCCCTGCCGCTCATCAGGGCCATCGGCGGGAACGGCGTGTCCAGGCCGCTCAGCATGCCGTAGACGAAGAGGGTGCCGCCCCGGGCCAGGGCCTCGGCCAGCTCGACCACGCCCGGGCCCGCGACGGCGTCGAAGACGAACGTCGCACCCCGGCCCCCGGTCAGCTCCAGGACCCGCTCCGCGACGTCCTCCTCGTCCGTGACGATCACGTCCGCCGCGCCGGCCTTCAGGAGGGCGTCGCGCTTCGCGGCCGTCCTGGTGGTGGCGATGGGCGTCGCGCCCACCCGGTCGGCGATCTGCAGGGCGGCCAGGCCGACGCTGCTGGACGCGGCCGTGATCACCACCGTGTCGCCGGCCCGCATGCCGCCGGTCTCCACCAGCGCCCCGTACGCCGTCACGTACGGCATCCAGACCGCCGCGCCGCCGACCGCGTCCAGCCCCTCCGGCCGGTGCAGGACGGCGTCCGCCGGGACGACCGCCCGCTCCGCGTAGACGCTGTAGTCGTTCATCGAGAACGCGGGCACCACGCTCACCCGGTCCCCTGCCGCGAACCCCGCCACCCCCGGTCCGACCGCCTCGACCACGCCCGCCGCCTCGGTGCCCAACCGACCGGGGAACTCCCGGACGTCCTCGATGTACCGGCCGCTGCGGAACAGCACCTCGGCCCGGTTGACCCCGATCGCGTCGACGCGGATCAGCAGTTCACCGGCGCCCGGCGCGGCGATCGGCGCGTCCTCCAGCCGCAGCACCTCCGGCCCGCCCAGCTCGTGAAAGCGCACAGTCCTGACCATCGCTCAACTCCCGTTCCCCCTAGGTGGCGACCCCTCCAGACAACTTCAAAGTACGGCAGCTGTCAAACTTCGACAGCTGTCGTACTTCGACCCGGCCGCACCGCGCCGGCTGTCGTACGATGACCGGCGGGAGGCCCACCACCGATGACACGAGCAGCGCAGCGCGGCACCACCGGGGACCGCGTCCCGCCCCACCCCGACCTCCGCACGGTCGCGCTCCAGCAGGTGCTGGAGGCGCTCGTCGACCCCGTCCGGCGCCACATCGTCCGCGAGCTGCACGCGGCCGGCGAGGACCTCGCCTGCGGGGTGATCGAACTGCCGGTCGGCAAGTCGACGGCCACCCACCACTTCCACGTCCTGCGCGAGGCCGGCCTCATCCGCCAGTACTACGTGGGGACCTCCCGCCTCAACGCACTGCGCCGGGAGGAGTTCGAGGACGCCTTCCCGGGGCTGCTCCAGGCCGTCGTCACGGCGCCGGAGCAGCGGTGAGTCCCGCCCGGGGGCGCGCACGCACCACCCCTTAGGGTGCGAACATGACACGCCACATCACCTTCGAAGGCCCGATCAACTTCCGCGACCTGGGCGGCTACCCGACCGCCGACGGCCGGTCGGTCCGCTGGGGCCGGCTCTACCGTTCCGCGTCCCTGGGCACCCTCGCCTCCCCCGCCGACCTCGAACGGTTCCGGGCACTGGACATCGGAACGGTGATCGACCTGCGCTACCCGTGGGAGATCGCCCGCAAGGGGAGGGTCCCGGAGCTGGACGGGGTCGCGTACCACAACCTCTCGATCGAGCACCGGCCCTACGACCAGGCCGAGATCGACCCGGACGTGGATCCCTGGCGGCACCTGGCGGATCGTTTCGCCGAGGTGGCGGAGGACGGGGCGGCGGAGATCCGGGAGGTGCTGGAGGTGATCGCCGCGGCCGACCGGCCGGTGGTGTTCCACTGCGCCTCCGGCAAGGACCGCACCGGGCTGATAGGCGCACTGGTGCTCACCCTGCTCGGAGTCGACGAGGACGACGTCGCCGCGGACTTCGCGCTCACCGAGCTGGTCACCGCCCGGCTGGTGGCCGACTGGCGGGCCTCCAACCCGGGGCGCGCGCTGCGCTGGCCGGCGTTCGGACGCGCTCCGGAGGAGGTGATCCGGCTGACGCTCGCGGACCTGACCGCCGCCCACGGGTCGGTGCACGCCTACGCCACCGGCAAGGTCGGGATCGACGGGGCCGTGATCGGCGGACTCCGCGCCCGGCTTCTCACGGTGTAGCCGCCCGAGGGCGGTAACTGGCCAGTACATCACCGGAACGACCATCACATAGAAAAGGAATCGCTCGGCCTTCTGTTCAAAAACGGACACCGGCGGTCGATATTGTCCGGACCGGTGCCGTGGTAGAGAATTTACGGTGAATATCGATCACGCCCTTGCCATCCCTCCTCCCCCAGACCTCGGCCCTCCGAATGGCCGGAAAAAATAGTGCTGGCCACCTGTTCGTGCACGCTAATGTCATTCCCGCGGCGGCTCGGCCGATCGGGTGACCAAGACCGTTCCGGTCGAACCTCCGCTCGTTTCTTTTTGCCTGCATGACTCCGCCCCGCACGGCGGTGTCACCGAAAAGATCGGACGGAACATGCACGCCGAGAACCGCACGCTCCTGCGCGGCGCCCTGGTGGCCGCCGCACTGATCGGGTTCGCCGGGGCCACGCCCGCCCTCGCCGAGGGCTCCTGGACGTCGCACATCGGCAAGTGGGGCCCGGGCTCGGAGTCCCGCCGCTGGGCGGACGCCGACCGGGACGACACCGTCACCACGGTCACCTTCCAGGGCTGCACCACCGACACCAACGACTTCAAGGACGCCGACCTCGCGCTCTTCAAGGACGTGTTCGGCCCGGACAAGTCCTACGGTTACCGGCTCAACCACTGCGACGGCTCCGCCTGGGGCGACCAGAGCTCCGGCGACTACTACTTCGTACTGGAGGGCGTGCGCGGTGGCGGAAAGCTCTGGGTGGACACCGTGAGCACCCGGTACTGACACACCCGGACCCGATCCGCCGCCGTGCCGAGGCGTGCCGACGGACGCCCCTTCCGTCGGCACGACCCGAACGCCCGGAAACACCCGGGACACCCGGAACACCACCCGGAACGACGGCCCACTTCCCCGAGCGAAATGCGTCGACCCCGCCATGGCTCTCGAATTCCACCGCATCGAATTCCAGTACAACCGAAAGGCCACCCTCTTCGCCGGTCTCGACCTGAGGATCGAGAACCGGGCCACCGTCCTGCTCGGCCCCAACGGCGCCGGGAAGTCCACGCTGATGTCCCTCGCCGCCTCCCACCTGTCCCCGCACCGGGGATCCGTCACCTGGCACGGCGTCAACCCGGCCACCGGCGGCGGCGACCGGGCCGCCTACCGGCGCGCCGTGGCCTGGTTACCCCAACAGGTCACCCCGGTCCCGGGGCTCAGCGTGCGCGAGCAGGTCGCGTACTGCGGCTGGCTGAAGGGCATGTCGCGCACCGCCGCCTGGCAGGCCTCGGCCGGCGCGCTCGCCCGGGTCGGGCTGGACCGGCTCGCCGACCGGGCCGGGCACCAGCTCTCCGGCGGCCAGCTCCGCCGGCTGGGCATCGCCGGCTGCCTGGCCCACCACAGCGAGCTGATCCTCATGGACGAGCCCACCGCCGGACTCGACCCGACCCAGCGGGCGGTGTTCCGTTCGCTGGTCGAGGAGTTGACGGAGGACGTGAGCGTCGTCGTCTCCACCCACCAGACCGAGGACCTCGCCGAGACCTACCGGCACGTGGTGGTGCTGGACCGGGGCCGGATCCGGTTCCAGGGCGGCACCGGGGAGTTCCACGCGCTCGCGGACGGCGCCGTCGTCGGTGCCGCCGACGCCACCGGCCCCGGTGCCGGGAGCGCCGCGGGCGGCGGTCCCACAGGTCGCGGCCCCGCGGGTGGCGGTGCCGCGGGCCCCGATACCGGCGTACGCGGCCCCCGCACCCCGAGCGCCGAGGCCGCGTACGCCCGCCTGATCGAACGGGAGACGTGACATGCTGCTGCGCACCGTCCTCCGGGTCTCGGCGGGCACCCGTGTGCTGCCGTTCCTGCTCGGCTTCGTCCTGGTCGCCCTCGGCGACGACCTGACCGCCTGGATCACCCCCGCCTACGGGCTCGCCGCCGCCGGCCACGCCAGCCTCGCGCTGCCGTTCGCCGGCGCCGCCTGCGCGGCCGCCGGGGCCTGGGAGGGCGGGCGACTGCACCGCGGCCGGGTCTTCGACCGCTCGCCGGTCCGGTCCCCGCTGACCATCACCGCGCCGCTGCTCCTGCCCGTCGCCGTGATGGGCGGGCTGGGCATGGTGACCGCGCTCGGCACCACCGCGGCGGCCGGCGGCACGGTGACCGGGGTGCCGCAGCCCGGTGTCCTCGCCGTCTGGGCCGGGCTCCTGCTCGCCGACACCCTGATCGGGTCGGTCGTCGGGCGGGTGCTGGCGCCGGTGGTCGCCGTCCCTCTCGCACTGGTCAGCAGCTTCGTCCTGAACGCCTACCCGGCCTCGTTCGACACCTACTGGCTGCGGCACCTGGTCGGCGGCGGCCTCGCCGACTGCTGCGCGGTGGACCAGGTCCTGGACGGCCGGGCGGTGGCGAGTTCACTGGTGTTCTCGGCCGCGGTCTGCTCGGCCGCCGTCCTGCTGATCCGGCAGCGGGGCGCGCCGATCGCCCTGGCAGCCGCGCTGGCGGTGACGGCGGCCGGCATCGGACTCGCCGCACACCTCGCCCGCGACCTCGGCCCGGAGCCCGTCCGGACGCGGTCCGCCGCCGCCCTGGTCTGCGACCACGACCGGCCTCGCGTCTGCCTCTGGCCCGAACTGGGCGCCGCCCGCTCGACCATGGTCCGCGCGGAGACCCGGCGACTCGCCGGCACCCTGGCCGGGCACGGTGTGCCCGTACCGGAGGCGTTCACCATGGCCGGCCGACCGGGGCCCGGCGAGGCCAAGCTGGGCGTCCCCACCGACGCCCGGGTGCGAGACGTCGCGCCCGCCGTGGTCGGCGGTCTGCTCCCCCGGGTCCCGGACTGCGCCCTGCACGGCGGCCCGTACCCGGCGGGTGCGGCGGCGGGCACGGCCGCCGCCTGGCTCGCCGCACGGGCGGGTCCGGACGGCAGCACCGTGCCGCCGTCCTCCGGCGGCCGGTTCGACGACGCGGACGCCGCCCGCGCCGCGCAGCTGCTGCGCCTTCCCCGGGAGGCCCAACTCGACTGGTACCGAAGGGCCGTCGAGGCACTCGGCCGGTGCGGCGCCCCACCGCCGGCCGTCGGACCGGGGACCACGACGGCCGGACCGGGGAGCGTCGGGGCGGGTGGCGCCCCGTGATCTGGTGGTGCAAGGCCCGTGCGGTGCCGGCCGTCACCGCCGCGCTCGCGGGCACGTTCGCCCTCGGCCTGCTGCTCGGGGACGGCGAACTGCCGGTGCCCGCGCTGCGCGGCCGGGCCGGACACTTCCTGGTCGCGCACGTGATCACCCTGATCCCGGCGGTCTTCCTGCTGTACGGGCTGGGCCGGGGTGACCTGCGGACGGAGACGGTCGCCGGGCGGTTCCTGCGCGGGTGGGACGTCGCGCTCACCCTCGGCGTCGCCGTCACCGGCACGGCGGTCGGCGCCCTCGCGTACGCGGCCGGACAGGGCGACCTCACCCTCGTCATCGCCCGCGACACCGCCGGCTACCTCGGTCTCGCGCTGCTGCTCCACCCCCTGGTGGGCCACCGCCCGGCCGCCGCCGCGCTCGCCGTCGTCCCGCTGCTCTGCTCGGCGACCGGCTGGAACCCCGACGGCCGCCCCGAACCCTGGGCCTGGCCCCTCCACCCGGCCGGTTCGGCGTACGCGCTCGCCGGCGTCGCGCTCACCGTGCTCGCCGGTACGTCCTGCGCGCTGCTCCGCCGGCATCCGGTGACCGAACAACGGGTACTGGCCGTCTGAAGGACCCGCCCGACCCCGCCCGGCCCCGCTCGACCCAGCCCCTCGCCACCCCCGGAGGTATCGATCGTGCGACGTCTCGTCACCGTCTGCGGCACCCTGGCCGCAGCGGGTGCCCTCACCCTCGCCCTGCCCACCTCGGCCCTCGCCGCCCAGGGCTCGCTCGCCGTCAACGGGGCCCGCTACAAACACCCGAGCGGCTGCTACGAGGGGATCCGCACGCCGCTGACGGTCACCAACCAGACCGACGAGCCCGTCTCCGTCTTCGACGCCCCGGGCTGCGGCGGCTCGGAGATCGCCGTCGTCCTACCCGGCCGACAGGGCACCTACCCGACCGGCCGGAGCGTGTACATCGACTGACCCGGCCGCGCCGACCCGGCGCGGCCGAGTGCGACGCGGCCGGGTGCGGTGGGGCCGGGTGTGCGGGGCGAACAGGACGGGCGGGGTGGAACGGGTCGGACGGAACGCCGGCACGGCCTCACCGCGGGCGCGGCCTGCCCTGCTGCCCGCCGCTCCGCCCTTGACCGCCGCCTCGGCCGTCCCGGCCCTGAGCACCCTGACCGCTCCGGCCTCCCTCCCCGCCCTGGCCGCTGCGGGCACCGCCGCGCTGCCCCCCACCGCGTGGCCGACCGCCCTGCGGCCCGCGGGCGCCGCCCCGCCCGGCCGGGGTGGCGCCCGCGGCCTCCGGCCAGTGCCCCGGGCGCTCCAACGTCTCCGGCAGGCGGGTCGTCGCATCACCCCGCGCCGCGTTGAGCTGGATCTGGGTGAGGAAGAGCACCTCGGTGAGGTCGGCACCGGACAGGTCGGCGTCCCGGAGGTCCGCCCCGATCAGGTCGGCGAGCCGCAGGTCCGCGCCGGACAGGTCGGCGGCGACCATCAGGGCGCCCCGCAGGTTGGCGCCGCGCAGGTCCGCGCCGCGCAGGCGGGCGCCGAACAGGTCCGCGCCCCGGTGCTCGCGGCGGCGCGGCACGGCGGCCCGGACCAGCTCGCTCGCCTTCAGCAGCAGCTCGGCCACGCGCTGCCGGTGCGCGGGCACGTCGACCGCCAGGATCTCCTCGGGCGTGCCGGCGGCGAGCCTGCCGGTCTCCTCCAGCGCCTCGCCCAGCTCGGCGTGGACCGGACGGGCGGGGGCGAAGGTGAGCGCCTCGGTGAGGTACCGCAGCAGCTCGTGCAGCTGCCGCACCACCGGGAACACCTCGAACATCCGCGCGCCGCTCTCCGGTTCCTCCCGCCAGCTGCGCCCACCGAAGGTGACTTGCGACACGTGCTGGCCGGCCCCGAAGCAGTCGTACACCGTGCAGCCGGGGAAGCCGGTGTCGCGCAGCCGCTCGTGGATGCCGCAGGTGAAGTCGGTCTGCAGGTTGCGGCACGGGCTTCCGGCGGACTTGTTGACGGCGAAATCGCTGCCCGCGGCGAACGGCAGCGCGACGCAGCACAGCCCGAAGCAGCTCCCGCAGTCGGAGACGAGGTTGAGGCTCGGGACGGTCACGGTGCTGGTGTTCCTCCGGTCGGGTGAGGTCGTGCGCTGTAGAGCGTACCGATCCGCCGGAACCGCGGTCGGTTAGTGTGGTCGGCCGGTGTCGGTTCGGCCGGGGCGAGGCGGTCAGGGCTCAAGCAGGACGGAAGCGACCCGGATCCGCTCAGGATCCGGGGGCACCGCACACGGCACGAGCAGCACCGCGCACCACAGCACACTGGAGGAATCAGGCATGTCCCGGCACGACGTGACGCCGTACCCGGACGCCCTCGACCCCGGTGACACCGCCGACGCGGGCAACACCGCCGACGCCGGGGGCCGCACGTCCGCCGACCGGTTCGCCGACCTCCGCTTCTCCCCGCGGGCCCGCACGATCGCGTTCACCGTGCTCTGCTTCGCCGTCTGCCTGGCCATCGGCGCCCAGCAGTGGACCACCGCCCAGCTGGGCGGCTTCGACCTCGGCATCTTCGACCAGGGCGTACGCGGCTACGCGCACTTCGGCCTGCCGGTCTCGACGCTGAAGAGCTACCACCACGAGTTCCCGCCCGGCTTCTCCCTCCTCGGCGATCACTTCTCCCCGGTGATCGCCCTGATGGCGCCGCTCTACTGGCTCTGGGACGACCCGCGCTCCCTCCTCCTCGGCCAGGCGCTCTGCTTCGCGGCCGGAGTGCCGCTGATCCGCCGGATCGCCGACCGCTGCTTCGCCGACGCCGACCCGCGCACCGCCCGTCGCGCCGCCGACCTCGCCGCGCTCGCGTACGGCCTGGGCTGGCCGCTGCTGGTGGCCTCGCGCGGCGGCTTCCACGAGGTGGCGTTCGCGGTGCCGCTCACGCTGCTGATGCTGGAGCGCGGGCTGGCCCGCCGTTACGGCACCGCCGCGTTCGCCGCACTGCTGCTCTGCTGCACCAAGGAGGACATGGGGCTGGCGGTCGGCGCGTACGGGCTGGTGCTGCTGCTGCGGGCCCGCCGCGACACGGAGCCGGCGCGACGCAGGCGGGCCGTCCGCTGGGGCACCGGGCTGCTGCTCGGCGG
>NZ_JBHXKE010000082.1:0-35355 GCF_042722765.1 Kitasatospora sp. NPDC058406 | reverse complement strand
TGCAGATGTCGCAATCCACACCGAGCCAGAAGGCCCTCACTCATTTCAAGATCACCACGCCGTGAGCCCTGTCACCAACCTCCGTGGTCAGTACAGCTAGGGCGCCGGCGGACCACCGGGCAGCGCCAATGACCGTGCGATTCCCTGGGCCACTTGGCGACCGGCGGACCTGGGAGCTGTACCTCCGCCGACGCCCCGACCACCCGCGCCGGACCCCTGCGGCGGACCCCCGTGCCCGACCGCCGACGCGTGTCGGACGGTGCGCGGGGACCGGCGCCGACCGCACCCGCGCCCGCCCCGGGAACGCACGTGCGCCCCCGCCCGAGCATCACCCGGACGGCGGTACCGGGCACACTCCGGCCGTGCCGCGTACCGTCCGTGCCCGCCCCATCCGAGCTCCGGTCAGTTGTCCGATCCGGACTAAAGTGCCCGTGTTGACCGGCCAGTAAGGCGCTCCTATGCTCATCCGCGTTCGCGAACGTGGACACGACCAATCCTGTCCGCGCACACGAACACCGTTCACGCTCGCGTCCGCGAAACCGTTCCCGTTCGCGTACCCGAAGACCGTCCGGCACCGGGGCCGGGGCCCACGAAGGCCCGCCCCGCCGGAGCCGTCACCGGCTCGAAGGGCTCCCGCCATCAGCACCTCCACCGCACCCCCGGACGGCACCGCCGAGCAGCCTCCCTCGTCCACCGGACGCCGCCGCTTCCTGACCTACCTGCTCGCCGCGCCCACCCTCACCGTCGCCGCCCGGGCCGGTCTGGACGCCGCCGCACCGACCGCCGCCCGGGCCGCGGTCCGTGCCGCCGCGCAGGTCGCGGCCCCCGTCACCGGACCCGCCGCCGGACCCGCCGGCGCGCCCTCGCAGTTGCTCGGCCTGCCCGGCGTCCCGGACATCCTCGACCTCGGCGACGCGCTGCTCGTCGCGGGCCTGCCCACCGCCCACCTCCTGGTCCTGGAGATCACCGCCGCCGGCCGCGCCGTGCTGCACCTCCCCAGGCTGGAGGTCGGCCAGGGCCTCACCACGACGGTCGCGATGCTGGTCGCGGAGGAGCTCGACGCCCGGCTCGGCGACGTCGACATCCCGCTCTCCGACGGCCGCCCCGACCTGCTGTTCGGTCAGCTCACCGGTGCCTCCAACTCGGTCCGCACCCTGTACGACCCGGTCCGCGCCGTAGCCGCCGCCGCCCGCGCGCGGTTGGTCACCGCCGCCGCCCGCCGCTGGTCGCTGCCGGCCGGCACGCTGCGCACCGCCGACTCCGCCGTCCTCGCCCCCGACGGCCGACGCGCCGGCTACGGCGAACTCGCCGCCGCAGCCGCCGTCATCGCCGCCCCCGCGGTGCCCCCCACCCCCAAACCCGCCGAACAGCGACGCCTGGTGGGCCGCCCCACCCGCCGGATCGACGCCCGCGACATCGTCACCGGCCGCGCCCGGTACGCCGGCGACCTCGCCGTCCCCGGCGCGGTACCCACCGTGGTCGCCCGCCCCACCACCATCAACGGCACGCTCGCGAGCCTGGACGCCTCCGCCGCCCGCACCATGCCCGGCGTGCTGGGCGTGGTGACGATCCCCAGCGGCGTCGCCGTGCTCGCCGAAACCTTCGACCAGGCCCTCAAGGCCCGCGACGCGCTCCGGACCTCCTGGCACCCCGGGCCCGTCGCCGCGCTCTCCGACAGCGACATCCGGGCCGCCCTCCGCGCCGCCCACGCACCGTTCCTCGTCCCGCCCCTGCTCACCCAGTACGTGGACGGCGAGTTCGACTTCGCCTTCGTCAACCACGCGCCGATGGAGGTGCTGACGGCGGTCGCCGACGTCCGCCCGCACCGCGCGGAGATCTGGTTCGCCTCGCAGACCCCGATCGTGGCCCAGCAGACCATCGCCGCCGAACTCGGCCTTCCGCAGGACGCGGTGACCGTGCACGTGGTGCGCGGCGGCGGCTCCTTCGGCCGGCGGCTCTTCTTCGACGCCGCGCTGGAGGCCGCCCTGATCTCCCGGGCCGCCGGCCGCCCGGTCAAGCTGATGTGGACCCGCAACGACGACATGCGGCACGGCCGGATGCGCCCCGCCAGCCACCACCGGATCCGCGCCACCTACGGCCTCGGACAGGTGCTCAGCTACGAACACCGGGCCGCCACCGTCACGACCGACTTCGGCCACGGACTCGGCGAGGCCCTCACCGCCGCCGGCTTCCAGCTCTCGGCCGCCGGAATCTCGCTCGCCCAGGCGTTCTTCCTGCTGAGCGAGAAGAACCCGTACAACGTGGGCCTCCCGACGCAGTTGCTCGCCGAGGTGCCGCTGAAGATGCACACCGGCAGCTGGCGGTCCGTCTACTCGGGCACCGTCCGGGTCGCCGACGAGATCATGACGGACGAGCTGGCCCGCCGCTTCGGTCAGGACCCGGTCGCCTTCCGCCGGGCCCTGCTGCGCGACGCCCGCGGCCGGGCCGTCCTCGACAAGGCCGCCCTGGCCGGCCGCTGGGGCCGTACCATGCCGGCCGGCCACGCGCAGGGCATCGGCTACCACGACGAGAACGGCGGCCGCGCCGCCTACCTGGTCGAGCTCGACGCCACCGACCCTCGGCAGCCGCGCGTCACCAAGGCCGTGATCGCCGCCGACGTCGGCACGGTGATCAACCCCACCGGCCTGGAGGCGCAGCTGACCGGCGCGCTGGTGGACGGCATCTCGGTGATCCTCCGGGCGGGCAACCACATCGACCACGGCGCCGTCCGCGAGGGCAGCTTCGGCGACTTCCGCTACGCCCGCCAGCGCCACACCCCGCCGGTGGTGGAGATCCACCTCCTGCCGCCGAGCGGACCGCCCGGCGGCGCGGGCGAGCTGGGTGTGCCGGCCGCGTCGGCCGCGGTCGCCAACGCCTACGCCCGGGCGACCGGGACCAGCCCGCGGTCCTTCCCCGTCAACTTCTGAGCCGCGCCCTCCCGCCCCGCGCACCTCTTCGCCCGAACCCGGCCCACGAACCCCGGCCCACGAACCCCGGCCCACGAACTCCGGCCCACGAACCCGAAGGACACCCCGTCCCCCATGCCCAGCCACACCTTCGTCCTCAACGGGCAGCCGGTCACCGTCGAGGCCCCGGACGACATGCCCATGCTCTGGGTCCTGCGCGACAAGCTCGGTGTCACCGGTCCCAAGTACGGCTGCGGCGTCGGTGTCTGCCGGGCCTGCACCAGCCACCTGGACGGCGACGAGTTCCAGCCCTGCACGGTGGCGGTGAAGGACTGCGCCGGCCGGCGTGTCACCACCATCGAGGGGCTCGCCGACGGCGACACCCTGCACCCCGTCCAGGAAGCCTGGCTGGAGTGCGACGTCGCCCAGTGCGGCTTCTGCCAGCCCGGGCAGATCATGACCGCCGTCGCCCTGCTCCGCCGCACGCCGGCTCCCACCGACGCCGACGTCGACCAGATCCAGAACATCTGCCGCTGCGGCACCTACCCCCGCATCCGGGAGGCCATCAAGCGCGCGGCGGCCCGGACCGCGTCCGGCACCTGAACCGGCCCGGGCCGGGGGCTCCGGCCGCGCGCCGTTCCCGCAGGAGACACCCCTAGCCATCGATGGTCTAGTCCACCTAGGGTGAGCTGCCGTCAGGATCACCGAACCGAAGGGTGGGATGACGATGCTCCGGCGCCGTTCCCTGCTGACCGTCGCGGGCCTGGGCGGCGCCGCGCTCGCCCTGCCCACCGCCGTGGCGCAGGCCGCACCGGCCGCCGCACCCGCTCCTGCGGCCCGGCCCGGTACACCCCGGCCGATCGACCTGCCCGAGCCGACCGTCCGGCGCACGGTCGGGACGGTGTCGCTGCACCTCGTGGACCAGGACCGGCAGGACCCCTTCGTATCGGGACCGCGCGAGCTGATGGTGCAGCTCTGGTACCCGGCGCTCGGGAACGGCGGTGCACCGCGCGCCGCGTACACCACGACCCGGGTGGGCGCGGCCTTCGAGGAGTCGCTGCCGGTGGATCCCGGCACCATCGCGGCCCTGCGCCCGACCGCCCGCACCGGGGCGCCCGCCGTACCGGACCGGCTCCCGCTGCTGCTGCTCGGCCACGGCCGCCAGGGCGGGCGGAGCAACTGCACCGCGCTGGCCGAGGAGTTGGCGGCCCACGGCTACCTGGTCGCGGCGATCGACCACACCTACGACGCGGCCGCCGTGGAGTTCCCGGACGGACGGCTGGTGCGCAGCGTCCTGGAGGCGGATCCGGCCGACTGGGACGCCGCCGAGCGCAAGGAGGTCTCCGCCCGGGTCGGCGACCTGCGGTTCGTGGCGACCGAGCTGACCACCGGGCGGACCGCCCGACGGGCCGGGCTGCCGCGCGCCGACCGGCGCCGGATCGGCGCCTTCGGCCACTCCATGGGCGGTTCGGCCGCCGCCGAGGCGGTCCGTCAGGACAGCCGGTTCGTGACAGGGCTCAACCTCGACGGCGGCTTCTTCGGCTCACCGGTCGCCGACGAGGGCCTGGACCGGCCGTTCCTGTTGCTCACGTCGCTGGCCGACCACGACACCTGGCAGCGCTGGCGCCAGCACCAGCGCGGCTGGGGGCGCCAGTTGCAGTTGCGCGGTGCCGGGCACCTGAGCTTCACCGACCTGCCGCACGCAGCTGGCCCGGGCCACCTCGCGGATCACCTGCCGGCCGACGTCTACAGCGACCTGCTCGGCACCGTCGCACCGGAGCGGGCCACGGCGGTGACCCGCGCGTACGTCCGGGCGCACTTCGACCGCTTCCTGCGCGGTCGGCCGTCCCCGTTGCTGGAGGCGCCCTCGCGGCGCCATCCGGAGATCGCGTTCGTCTGGAGCCGGGGCTGACCGGACCGGGAGGGGCGCGGGACCGGCCCGGGACGCGTCCGCACAGGACGCGTCCGTCCGGGACGGCCCGCCGGCCCCGGCGCCCCGCGCGTCAGCCGGCGGACTCCGGGTCGCGCCCGAAGAACGCGACGAGCCGGTCGTACACCGGCGCATCCTCGTCGACCTTCACCTCCGCCCCGAACGAGCGGCCCTCCTCCTCACTCCCCCGGTACTCCGGCCGCAGCGCGCCGCGCCCCCAGGCCAGGGACGCCCGGGCGACCTCGTGGTCGAGGCCGTCCGTGGACTGACCGGTGGCCTTCGCCAAGTCCCACGCGTGGACGGCGAACTCGGCGATCTGCTGGTCCACGGGGAAGCGGGCGGGCAACTCGCCCGCGCCGGGCACCTGGATGACCCCGTCGAGGTCCCCGGCCTGTCGCCAGGCGGCCACCAGCCGCTCCGCGCCGGCCTCGAAGCGGTGCAGCCAGTCCTCATCGACCCGCTCGAAGGACGCCGACCAGTCCGGGGTGCCGCCCTCGGCCCGGACGGTGAACTGCTCCAGGTCGAACAGGAGATGGCTGATCAGCTGTCCGACGTCCCAGGACCGGCAGGCGGTCGGGTGACCGGCCTGCTCGGCGCCGGCGCCGTCGATCAGGCCGGCGGTCTGGGCGAGCGCACGGGCGAGCAGCTCGATCGGGTCTTCCGCTCCGGTCATGACGCACCTCTCGGATCACTCGGGACCCGCACCCGGGCGTGCGCCCGCGTGCGGGTCCCCGCATACGTGGTCGGACCGGGCGATCGTAAACGGGACCACTGACAACCGGCCCGGAACAACACCCCGGGCCGGTCGCCCGGGTGCCGTTGCGTCAGACGGCGAAGCCGCCGTCGACGGCTATCTCGGCACCCGTGACGTAGCGGCCCTCCTCCCCGGCCAGGTGGGCCACCGTCGCGGCGACGTCGGCGGCCCGGCCGAAGGAGCCGAGCGCGGTGAACCCCGCCTGGAAGGCGGCCGACGGCCCGTCCGCCGGGTTCATGTCGGTGTCGATCGGGCCCGGGTGGACCACGTTGGCGGTGATCCCGCGCGGGCCGAGCTCACGGGCCAGCGCCTTGGTGAGTCCGATCACCGCGGCCTTGCTGGTCGCGTACAGGCTGCCGCCGGGGAAGGCGGTGCGCTTGGCGATGCAGCTGCCGATGGTCACGATCCGACCGCCCTCGGTCAGGTGGGCCGCGGCGGCCTGGGCGAACAGGAACGGCGCGCGGACGTTGACCTCCAGCACCCGGTCCACGTCGTCCAGACCGATCTCACCGATCGGCCCGAGCACGCCCACCCCGGCGTTGTTCACCAGGATGTCCAGCCGCCCGAACCGCTCGGCGACCGCCGCGACCACGGCCCGCACCTCCTGCGGGTCCGCACTGTCCGCCCGGACCGCCCACCCGCGGCGCCCCATCGCGGTGATCTTCGCCGCCACCGCCTCGGCCCGTTCCGCGCTGCCGAGGTAGGTCAGTGCGACGTCCGCGCCGTCCTCGGCCAGCCGGAGCGCCACCGCCTCCCCGATGCCCCGGCTGCCACCGGTCACCAGGGCCACCTTGCCGTCGAGCTTCGCCAGCACAGTCGTCGTCATATCGTCGGAACTCCTTGCCTCGTTCGTGGACATGACTCGATCCTCGGGCCTCGCCGTCCGGGACTCCGGCGGTATTCGGACGTCGCGTTCAACGTTCAACAATCAGCACACGACCCCCCGCCTCCACGTCCGGCCCGGCCCGACCGGCGGACACGCCGAACGGCCGCCCCCGGGCAGGGGACGGCCGTTCGGAGGTTCCGGAAGCCACGTCTCGCGGGCGTCCGCGCCCGGACCGCCGGGCCCGGGGGGCCTGCCCGGGGGCGGTCCGGGCGACGGGCCCGGATTGCGGCAGCGGAGCGCCGAGCACGATCCGGGGGGCGCGGCGCCACCGGTGCACCGTTCGTCAGGGCGCGATCCTCCCGGAGCGCCGGCCTTCAGCGGCGGCCTTCAACACGCGGACCTCCGGGGCACGGACCCCCCGGGGCACGGACACCGGGCGCACGGGCTCCCGGCGCACGGGTCGTCAGGGCTGCACCGCTCGCCCCGGCTCAGACCGTCAGGGTCTGGCCCGGGAAGATCAGGTTCGGGTTGCCGCCGATCGCCCGGGCGTTCTTGGCGTGCAGGCTCGTGGCGTCGGTGCCGAACTTGGCCGCGATCCCGCTCAGCGTGTCACCGCTCCTGACGGTGTAGCTGCCGCCGCCGGTGTTCTTCTCGGACGCGGCGGGCCTGGCCGGCTTCGCGGCCTCCTGGGCCGGCGCCTTCCGGGACTGCGGCTTCTGGTCCTGCGCCTGCTGCGGCTTGGCGGCGGGCTTCGCGGCAGGCTTGGCCGGCTGCTCCTTCGCCGGCTGCTGCGCCTTGGGCGCCGGAGCGGCGGTGTCGACGGCGGCCGGGGCGCCGCCCCTGGCGAGGCCCGCCTTGGCCGAGCAGACGGGCCAGGCGCCCGGGCCCTGCGAGGAGAGGACCTTCTCGGCGACGGCGATCTGCTGCGCCCTGGACGCCTGGTTGGCCTGGGCCGCGTACGCGGTGCCGCCGAACGCCTTCCAGGTCGAGGGGGTGAACTGCAGTCCGCCGTAGAAGCCGTTGCCGGTGCTGATGCTCCAGTTTCCGCCGCTCTCGCACTTGGCGACGGAGTCCCAGGCGGAGGCGGGTGCGGCGGAGGCCGAGGTGGCCGTGACGAGGCCGGCCACCGGCAGGGCCGCGACGGCGGCTCCGGCCACGACAGCCATCCGGACACGGTTGCGCTTGGTGGCGCCGGTACCCGAAGTGGCGTTGTCGGCAGCGGTGGCAGCGGCGGTCTCGTGACGGGGATCCATGGAAGTCCTCTCGACAAGCCCCGGGCAGGCATGCGGAACCAGGCCCCTGCCGGGGCCGGTTGTCGCTCCCTCACTCGATGGGCGGTCGCACACGTGTCCGACGTGGCGCGCCGCCCCGGCCACCCCCGCTCGCCGACGGCCTCTTCGAGCCGGCCGGTTCGGCGGACACGGCCCTCGCGCCGGTGGTCAGTCGGCGGGCCGCGCGTCGGGGGTGAACCCGGGTGGTGCTCGTTGCACCGCCAATGAAGCTACGGGCGCTACCGGGCCGCTTCAAGCAGTTCTTGGACGCCGCAGGTCAGTTGACTGTTACCGGCGGTATTGATCATGAAAGCGTCCCCGATTCGACCGGATTCGACCGCATATTCAGGCCCAAACGATCGATTTCCGTGCCCTCGCTCACACCGAACGGGATGTGAGGGTTCCCACATCGTCCACAGGGAGCCACCGCCGCCCGACGCTCCGTCACCGCGGTGATCGGAGTTCCCGGTTCCGCGGGCCGTCGACGTGGCGTTCACCACGCCCACTACCCAGCGTCACCAAAAAGCCACTCAGATCACCGCACGCGATCGGTCCGTACCAGGACGACATGCGCCGTCAGAACCCGTGCGACGGACGGCCGAAGGCGTTCTGACCGCCCTTCGGGGGCGGCCGGCGCCCCGTCAGGAACCCGCTACCGCGCGCCGTCCAGGCCCGCGTCCCGGGCCAGCAGCGCCGCCTGGACGCGGTTCTCGCACCCCAGCTTGGCGAGGATCCTGCTGACGTACGTCTTCACCGTCGCCTCGCTCATGTGGATCCGGGCGCCCGCGTCCGCGTTGGACAGCCCCTCCCCCAACAGCGCCAGCACCTCCAGCTCACGCCCGGTCAGCACCTCCAGCCGCCGCCGGGCGTCCGCCCCGCGCGCGGCGGCCGGGCCGGACCGCCCGGCGGCCAGCGAGTCCACGATGTGGCGGGTGGCGGCGGGCGAGAGGAAGGCGTGTCCGGTGGCGGCCGCACGGACCGCCTGGATCAGCTCGGCCGGCGCGGTGTCCTTCAGAAGGAAGCCGGCACCGCCGTCGCTCACGGCGCGCAGCACGTTGTCACGCTCCCCGAAGGTGGTGAGGATCAGCGCCCGCGCGCCGGGGGCGCTCCTCGGCAGCTCGGCGAGCGCCGTCAGCCCGTCCATCACCGGCATCTGGATGTCCAGCAGGACGACGTCCACCCGGTGCGCGCGGGCGAGTTCCAGGGCCTGCCGGCCGTCGGAGGCCTCGGCCACCACGTCGATGTCGTCGGCCGAGGACAGGATCATCCTGATTCCGGCCCGGATGAGCGGCTCGTCGTCGGCGACGAGGACTCGGATCACTGCTGGTCATCCCCTTGGGCTGGTCCTGACGGCGTGGCACAGGATCCCCCCGGTGCTGCCGGGGACCATCCTCACACCTCCGCGCACCGACGCGGGACCGGCCGACGCGGGACCGGCCGGACCTCCCGGCCCGGCGGGTTCCGCACGACGGCTCCGCACGACGGCTCCGCGTGGAGGCTCCGCGTGGCGGGCGGTGTCAAGGCGACACGTTGTAGTGCTTCTTCTCCACCAGCACACCGTCCTTGAAGCAGAACCGGACGACGTTGTCGCCCTCCCAGCCGTCGCCGTCGGTGTCGGAGAGGAAGTAACGGCAGGAGGAGTCGGCCGGCGGGGTGGGTCCGCCCCGTTCCAGGTCCTTGGTGAAGAAGCTGTTGCCCGGCGGGAGCATCCGCCTCACGTCCGCCTCCGCCGTGCCCACCTCCACCGAGTCGTACAGCGGCCGCCGCACGGTCGAGTCGTCGGTGGCCCGGATGAAGGCGACGACGCCCCACACCACCAGCCCGAGCACGGCGAGCAGCACCACGGCCCCGCCGATCGCGCAGCCGATCGCCGGGCTCCGCCGCCGAGGCGGTGCGGCCTCGACCGGCGGAACGCCGTCCAGCGCCCAGTCCGGCACCTCCCCGGGAGCACCCGTGCCTCCGGCGACGGGACCGCCGGCGACGCCCCCGGCCCCTTCCGCCCCCTCGTACGGCAGCACGGCGGCCAGCCGGAACCCGGCCTCCGGCGTCGGCCCGGCGTGCACCATGCCGCCGACCAGCCGGGCCCGCTCGCGCAGTCCGGTCAGCCCCTGCCCGCCGCTGACGACCGTGGTGGCGCGCCCGGCGCGCACGCCCACGGGCTCGGGCGCTCCCGGATTCACCACCTCCACCACCAGCGCGTCCGGCTCGTACCGGAGCGCGATGTTGATCGGCGCGCCCGGCGCGTGCTTGTGCGCGTTGGTGAGCGCCTCCTGAACGATCCGGTAGGCCGCGTGCCCTGCGGACGCGGCGAGCGGGCGCCGCTCGCCGTCCCGGACGAAGGCGACCACCGTGCCGGCCGCCCGCGAGGACTCGACCAGCTGCTCGATCCCGTCCACCCCACCGGCGCCGCCGACGCCCGGCCCGACGCCCGGCCCGGCGCCCGCTCCCGCGACGGCCGGCGCGGCGGTCGACTCGTCGTGCAGCACGCCGACCACCTCCCGCAGCTCCCGCATCGCGGCGACCGCGGCCAGCCGGAGCACGCCCACCGCCTCGCGCTGCCGGTCGCTGAGGGTCCGGTCGACCTCCAGGGCCCCGGAGTGGACGGAGATCAGGGCGAGCTGGTGGCCCAGGCTGTCGTGCATGTCCTGGGCTATCCGGTGCCGCTCGCGCAGCCTCGCCTGGTGGGCGACCATCGCCCGCTCGCGCAGCAGCTGCTCGTTGCGCTCGCTCAGCGCGTCCATCAGCGCCCGGCGCTGCGCCCGGTACCGGCCCCAGAGCGCGGGCAGCACGGCGAGCAGCAGGAAGCCGCCCAGCGACAGGCCGACCACCAGCTTGACCGGCGCCTGGTCCATGTCCTTCACCACGCTGGACGCGGTGATGAGGACGAAACCCACCGTGAAGGAGCCGGCCAGGACACCGACCCTGGTCACCCGGGCACCGGCCGACCAGCCTGCGCAGACGAGCAGCGGCAGCGGCCCCCCGCACCAGCCGCTGGCCGCCGCGGTCGCCACCAGGACGGTCGCGGGCAGGCCCCGGCGCAGCAGGAAGAGGACGGCGACGAGGGGAGCGACCGGGACGGCCAGGCCGCTCCTGCTGAGCACCTCGATCATCAGGGCGAGCCCGCCGAGCAGGATCGCGCCGATCCCCTCGCGCAGCACCAGCCCGAGCCGCCACGGACCGGGCAGCGCGGTTCGTACCGCCTTCGACCAGGCTCTTGCTATGACGTCCACCCAGTGAGGCTAACGAACCGGACGGCGTGACCGCCGCCACCCTTCGTCGCCTGCCGGTCCGACGAAAGTCGCGCACCCGGCGGACGCTCGGCGGGGCCCCCGCCTCACCGGTAGGCGGTGAGCAGCAGCGCCACGTCGTCGACCCGGTGCGTCGAGCCCACCTCGTGCAGCAGCCGCTCCGCCAGCCGGTCCAGGACCTCGACGCCGTCGCCGGCCGACCCCGCCGCCGCGCCGTGGCCCGCGACCGCGGCGCGCAGCCGTTCCACGCCCTCGTCGATCGCCGCGGCCGGGTCCTCCACCAGCCCGTCCGTGTACAGCACGAGCAGTGAGCCGGGGGCCAGCCGCAGTTCACTGACCGGGTACTCGGCCCGGTGGTCGACGCCGAGCAGCGGCCCGCCCGCCACGTACAGCGCCTCCGTACGCCCGTCCGGGTGGCGCAGCACCGGCGGGAGGTGTCCCGCCCGGGCCACCAGCGCGTGGCCGTCGCCCGGTGTGAGCCGGATCAGGCAGCAGCTGGCGAGCAGCCCGGGGTCGAGGTCGAGCAGCAGCTGGTTGGTCCGGGCGAGCACCTCGTCCGGCGGGTGGCCGACGGTGGCGAAGGCCCGGACGGCGCTGCGCAGCTGGCCCATGGTGGCGGCCGCGCCGACGCTGTGGCCCTCGACGTCGCCGATGACCAGGGTGAGGTCACGCCCGGTGACGATGGCGTCGTACCAGTCGCCGCCGATCTCCATGCCCTGGGTGCCGGGCAGGTAGCGGGCGGCGATCCGGACCTCGTCCAGGCGCGGCAGCCGGTGCGGGAGCAGCGCCTGCTGGAGGCCGCGGGCCAGGGCGAACTCGGCGTCGTAGAGGCGGGCGCGTTCCAGGGCCTGGGCGATGAAGCCGCCGAGGGCCGTGAGCAGGCCGCGTTCCTCCAGCGTGAACGAGCGGGCCCGGTCGAAGCCGAGGATGCAGCTGCCGACCGGGTGGCCGGAGGCGATCAGCGGCAGGAAGGCCCAGGCGCCCATCTCGTCCAGTTCGATGCCGGGGTAGGCGGCGGCGAGCTGCCCGACCGACTCGAAGAAGATCGGGGTGCCGGTGCTGAGCGTCTCGGCGCCAGGCACCCGGGCTCCGATCGGGGTGCCCTCGAAGTGGTCGAGGAAGCCGTCCGGGTAGCCGCTCTGCGAGACGAGGTGCAGGCGCCGGTCCCGGACGGCGTAGATGGCGAGCTCCTGGCCGCCGAGGGCCGGCAGGATCTCGTCGGCGACCGCCCGGCAGACCTCGCGGACGGTGACGGCCTCGCTGAGCGCGCTGGCCAGCTGCAGCAGGTGGTACATGACGCCGAGGCCGGTCCAGGTGCCGGGCGCGGGCTCGGCGGGCGGTTCGGCCGCGCCGGGCGGGGGCACCGCGGCGACCACCCGGCCGGTGACGCCGTGCGCGTCCGGGTAGAGCGAGAAGGCGAGCCAGTGGTCCGGCGGACGCCGGGCGAGGAAGGCGGTGGGCTGCTGCGAGAGCAGCGAGGCCCGGTAGCGGTTCTCGTACACCGGGTCGGACAGCCAGGGCAGCACGTGCCAGGGGTGGTGGCCGAGCAGGTCCTCGCGGCGGGTCTGGAGCAGCAGCTCGACGCTGTGGTTGGCGAAGGTGATCCGGCCGTCCGGGTCGAGCGAGAAGACGCCGTCGCGCAGCCGTTCCACGGCGGCGGCGGCGGCCGTCCCGGTCCGGGTGTCGAGGACGGCGCCGACCAGGCGGCTGCGGCCGTCCGCACCGCTGCCGGGCACCCGGGCCCACAGCTCGACGGGGTACGGGTGCCCGTCCCGGTCCAGGACGCGCAGGCGGGCGGCGAGCACGTGGCCCCGGTCGAGGGCGCCGCGCACGGCGGTCCGGAACTCCGGCAGGTCTCCCGCGGCGATCCGGCCGGCCAGGGTTTCGGCGCGGCCGTCGAAGTCGCCGGGGGCGAGGCCGAAGATCTCGCAGAACTGGTCGTCGGCGGAGACCTCGCCGGTGACCACGTTCCAGTCGAACAGTCCGACCCGGGTGGTGGGCGCGGACGGCGGGGTCAGTTCCACCACGGTGGTGTCGCCGTTGGGCTCGACCGCGCCGCCGGCCGCCTCCAGGCCGGCCAGGCCGTTGGCGAGGCGGTTGGCGACCGTCCGCAGGTGGCGCCGCGCGCCCTCCGGCACCCCGTCGTCGGAGGCCGGCCAGAGCACGCTGAGCACCCCGTACGTGTCGTCGCCGGTGCGGATCGGGACGCAGGCCGAGGCGAAGTCGTAGGGCATGCCGACGGCCAGCTGGGGGAAGCGCCGCATCATGTCCTCGGTGTCGGACAGCGTGACCGTCCGCCCGGTGCGGTAGGAGACCGCTGCCGGCAGCGGCCCGGCGGCGGCGACCCGCCGGAACGGACTGATGATCGACAGCGGCACGCCGGCGATGGCGCAGAGCACCAGCGAGCGCCGGTCGCGCGAGCGGAGGTGGACGGTCGCGCCGTACGCGTCGGTGGTGCCCAGCACCCTCCGGACGGCGACCGCCAGCAGGGCGTCGCGTTCCTGGGCCGCGCCGTCCGCCCCGCCCGGCCCGGTCGCCACCGGGCCGGCGGGTCCGGCCGGATCCGCCCGGACGGGGGCAGCGTGCTCCCGGGGGCGGTGCGGGTCGGATCGCGCGTCCCGGGCACCACCGCCGCTCGGTCGCGGACCGGGCGGGTCCGCCGGCACACCCTGGCGCATCTTCTCTTGCTACGCCGGGCCCCAGGGGCTGTCAAGGCGAACCCACCGGACGCACCGGTCACACGGCCCCCGGGGTGCCCGTGCACCCCGGGGGCGTCACCATCGTCACCATGACCCGCAGCACCTCCGGCCCGACGTCCCCGACCACCGTGGTCAACCTCAAGGGCCACCGCGACGACCCCGCCTACGCCGACGTCGTCTACGTCGGCCGGGCGATGCACCGCGGCGGCTGGCACCTGGCCGCGTCGCCGCTGCACTGCCCGTGGCGGCCGGGGCCGGACCTGCCCAGGGAGCAGATGCTCGCCGACTACCGCGCCTACCTGCTCGCCCGTCCCGCCCTGCTCGCCCTCGTCCCCGGCCTCCGCGGCCACCGCCTGGGCTGCTGGTGCGCGCCGCTCCCCTGCCACGCCCAGGTCATCGCCGACCTCGCCGACCACGGCGTCCCCCGCCTGAGCGGGCCGGCGCCGCCGCACGCGGGGCCGGCCGTGCGGTTTGGATATCCTCCGTGGACAGTGCAGCGCAGTGCTGCCCCGGGGGGAACGAGTACCGAGCCATGCCGTCCGTACCGTCCGAACGTTCCGAGAGTGCCGGGCGCGAGCCCGGCGAGGCGTCCTGGCAGTGGGACGGTGAGGGCGGCGGCACCGACGGCGGGCGGGCGGACGTGCTCAGTGGCGGGGGCGGCGGGGAGCGCGGACCGGGGCCGAACCGGCGGCGGCTGCTGCTGGGTGCCGGGGTGCTGGCCGCGGGCGCCGCGGTCTGGGGGGTGTCGCGGTCGTCGGGCGGGCCGGAACCGGCGCCGCCGAAGCCGCTGCCGCTGCCGACCCGGGTCAACGGGCCGGAGCCGCTCTGGACGTACCGGGGACCCGCGCCCATGACGCCGCTGCGGCTCGACGGCCGGCCGAACGCTCCGGTCCACCTCTCCGGGGACGCCCTGCGGGTGCTCGACCGGGACACCGGCGCCGTGACCCGCACGATGGAGTTCCCGGTGTCCAAGGGCGCGCCGGCCGACAGCCCGGTGATCGTCGGCGCCGGTCGCGTCTTCACCACCTCGCCCGGCCACATCGACGCCCGCACGCTGATCGGCCCGTTCGCCGACTGGAGCATGCCGTTGCCCGAGGAGCTGGGCGACCGGGTCACCCTGCTCGGCTGCGACGGAAGCCTGCTCTACGGCCGGGCCGAGAGCCGCCCGCTCGGCCCGGGCGGCAGGCTGTTCGCGGTGAACGCCACCACGCACACCGTGGTCTGGTCCCGCCCGGCCGCCGAACGCGGCGAAGGTCTGGTCGCCGCCCTCGACTGGTCCGGTCGCCTCCTGGCCCGGGACTCGGACCCGACCGCCGGGGTCTCCCTGCTGGACGGCGCCACCGGCCGCCGGCTCTGGGGGGCGGCGGGCAGCGCGGCGTGGTCCGCGATCGACCTGGAGAACCTGTACCTCCCCGACGGGGCGGCCGGTGTGCGGGCCCTGCGCCACGCCGACGGCGTCCCGCGCTGGTCGATCGCCCCCGGCCAGGGCGAGGAGTGGCGCGCCCTGCCTCCGGTGAGCGACGGCACCCAGGTCTACGTCCTGCGGGACAACGGGCTGGTCACCGCGCATGCCGTGGCCACGGGCGAGCAGCTCTGGCGGCACGAGCTGCCGTTCCGCCTCGACCGCCGCACCCGCCCCGTGCTGGCCGGCGCCGAGCTGATCGTCCCCGGCCCGGCCGCCGACGGCCTCCACCACCTGGAGACCGTGTCCGGCCGGGAGTCCCGGAGCTTCACCGACTCCGGCCCCGGCGTCGACGTCTGGTCGGTCTTCACGGACGGCGCGAACCTCTACGGCGGCCACGACAGCGTCCTGTACGCCATGGGCCCGCTGCCCGTCCCGTGACTGTTCGCCGAGGACGAACGGCGGCTGGCCCGGCGCCCGCCCACCCCCACGGCAGGATGACCTCGTGGACGACTCCGTGAAGATTCGCCCGATCTCGTTCGACCGCCTCGTCGAGCTGCTCGCCGAACGGATCGCCGCCGCACCCGGGGCCGACGGGCGCCGGCAGCGGGTGGCCGTCGACGGGGCGGCGGCGGCCCGGCCCGGCGCGCTCGCCGACGCCCTGGTGGAGCCGCTGCGGCTGCGCGGCCGCCCGGCCCTGCGGGTCTCGGCGGCCGACTTCCTCCGCCCGGCCTCGGTCCGGCTGGAGTACGGCAAGCAGGACGCCGACGCCTTCCACGACCTCTGGCTCGACGACGGCGCCCTGGCGCGCGAGGTACTGGACCCGTTGGAGCCCGGCGGCACCGGCCGGGTGCTGCCGAGCCTGCGCGACCCGTCGACCGACCGTTCCACCCGCGCGCCGTACGTCACCCTGCCGCCCGGCGGCGTCCTACTGCTGGACGGTGCGCTGCTGCTCGGCCGGTGGCTGCCGCTGGAGCTGACCGTCCACCTGTCGCTCTCCCCGGCGGCGCTGGGCCGCCGCACCCCGCCCGAGGAGCGGTGGACGCTGCCGGCCTTCGCCCGCTACGAGGCGGAGACCGTCCCCACCGAGGCGGCCGACCTCACCGTCCGTGTCGACGACCCCCGCCACCCGGCCCTGGTCGAGCGCCCCTGACGCCGGACGGCCCGTTCACCGGCCGCGCCGTGCGCCCACCGGCCGGGCCGCCGGGGCCGGCCCGCGCTGGCAGTACGGGCACCAGAACGCCACCCGTTCCTGCGGCGGGACGCCCTGGCTCGCCGTCAGGACCTTCGTCCCGCAGCGCACGCACGGCCGGTCGGCCCGGCCGTAGACCCAGTGCTGGTGGCCGCGCCGGGTGTCCCCGGTGGTGACGTGGCCGGAGCGCAGCTTGTTGGCGTCGAGGAGCTGCCGGGCCCGGTCCACCAGCCGCTCGGGGCGGGTCAGTTCGCCGACCGGCGTCCACGGCGTGACACCGGCCAGGTAGCACAGCTCGTTGGCGTACACGTTGCCGATGCCGGCCAGGTTGCGCTGGTCGAGGAGGGCCTCGGCGAGCGGCCGGACGGGGTGGGCGAGCAGGCGGCGGACCGCCTCCGCCGGGTCCCAGCCGGAGCCGAGCAGGTCGGGTCCGAGGTGGCCGACGGCCCGCTCCTCGTCCCGGGTGCGGAGCAGCTCGACGACGGGCAGCCGGTAGCCGACGGCGGTGCCGCGTTCGGTCCCCAGAACGGCCCGGATCTGCCAGGCCGGTCCGCCGGCCCAGCGTTGGCCGGGGCGGTAGACCTCCCAGCGGCCGTCCATCCGCAGGTGGGTGTGGAGGGTGAGGCCGCCCGCCAGGCGGGTCAGCAGGTGCTTGCCCCGCGGGGCGACCTCCAGCACCCGGCGGCCGGTCAGGTCGGCGGTGGCGTGCGCGGGCACCCGCAGGTCCGCGGTGGTCAGCAGCTGTCCGGCGAGGGCCTCGTGCAGGCGGGCCGCCGCGCGGTAGACGGAGTCACCTTCTGGCATGCCTCCATCGTGCCTCCGTACGGCGGCCCGCCGCACGCCCGGCTACGCGGCGGTGCCCGCGCCGGCGGCCCCTTCGCGGACGACGACCACCGGGCAGGGCGCGTGCTCGGTGAGGTGGCGGCTCACCGAGCCGAGCAGCGCTCCCGAGAACCCGCCGAGGCCGCGGCTGCCGACGACGAGCAGCGCAGCTCCCGCGGCGGCCTCCAGCAGTGTCTGCGCGGCGTTGCCGGGCCTGACCGACTCGGCGATCCGGACGCCGGGGTCGTCACCGACGACGCGGGTGACGCTCTCCGCGAGCGTCTTCCCGGCGAGTTCCTCGGGGTTGAAGTCGGGGGCCGGCACGCCCGCCCCGATCCAGCCGTAGAAGGCCGGGTACTCCCAGGCCGCGATGGCCTGGACGGTGCCGCCGACCAGCCGGGCGTAGTCGACGCCCCAGCGCAGGGCCTGCTCCGAGGCGGGCGAGCCGTCCACGCCGACGACGATCCGGGGGTTCGCGCTGTTGGCCATACCGCTGCTCCTTGCTCGACTGCTCTCCCGACTGCACTGCTGTCCCCTCGAACATAGATCAAAGCGGACAAACAGTCGCCATTTGCCACGCCGGGAGCCCCGAATGCTTTCGAACCCTGTGCGATCCGGGCCCGGTGCCGAGGAAGTCCAGGACGACCGGGCAGCCGGACCGCCGGACCGCCCGTCGGGCTGCCGGCCGGCCGGGCCGAAACGGCACCGGCGGGTGCGCGGCCCGATGGCCGTGCACCCGCCGGTGTTCCGGGCGGCGGTCGCCGCGGACCGTCAGGTCCGGTAGGCGGCCCAGGAGCTGGCCATCCTGGCGACCTGACCGGCGGTGAACTGCGTCATGCAGGAGTCGTACGTGTAGTCCATGAAGTTGTGGATCGGGTCGACCCCGGTGGTGGTGCAGGTGTCACGGCCGGCCGGGCACTGGTACGCGGCGCTCTTCTCGGCCGGGGTGTCCGAGACGTAGTCGCCCTGGCCGCTGCAGCCGCCCTGGAAGGTGTGGTAGAGCCCGAGCCAGTGGCCGACCTCGTGGGTGGCGGTGTCGCCCTCGTTGTAGTTGGTGGCCGAGCCGCCGGGGAACGAGGTGTCCAGGACGACCACGCCGTCGTCGGTCGGGTTGGACTGGTAGGAGCTGGGGAAGGTCGCCCAGCCGAGCAGCGACTGGCCGAGCTTGGCGGTGTAGAGGTTGAGGGCTCCCGCCTTGCCCTTGCGCAGCGCGCTCTTCATCGACCGCTCGGCGGAGGAGCCCGGGGTGATGCCGTTGTACCAGGTGGCGTTGTCGGTGTAGTCCGTGCCGGCCAGCTGGAACTGGAACTGGCTGGGGGCGTTGCCCGCACCCTGACCGCCGTACGCGGCGTTCAGGACGGCGATCTGCTTGGTGATCGTGGCGGCCGACAGCTTGCCGGTGGTCCCGGAGTGGACGACGTGCACGTACACCGGGACGGTCGTGGTGGCCGCCAGCGTGCCGGGGGCGAGCAGGGCGTTGCCCCCCGGGGAGAGCGCCAGCTGGGTGACCCGGGCCTGGAGTTCGGCGTCCATGGCCTTGGCCTGGGCGTCGCTGACGGCGTTGGGCTCCTGGCCGGCGGAACCGCCGGCGGGCTTGCGCGCGGCGGCGTCCTGGCTCGCGTCACCGGTGCACTCGGCGGCGGCGACCGGGGCCCCGGGGGCCGCGGTGGCGGTGGAGAACGTGGAGGGGGCGGCGAACTGGGTGAGTCCGAGGGCCGCGGTGAGGGCGGCCGCACCGAGGAACCTTGCGGCGGCACGCGAGGGCACGCGAGCAGAACGACGCATCTGCGCTCCTGAGGGGGAGTTGTGGGGGACGGCGGTTGAGGGGGGCCGCCGAGCTCAGGCTACGCAGAGTCGCGTGTACGCGTCAGACTCGTTCCGGCCTGGAACTTCTGACGACATATCAGACATAATCCGGAAGTTTGAGCGGTCCGACCCGGCCGCACATCGAGCATTTCCCGTCGCGCGCATGCGCACAGTACCGGCCCCGGTCTGTCCGAAAGTTGACGCCCCGTCGGCTCCGTGGAGCGGCGACGGCCCTCGCCGAGACTACGACGCCACGAAGACGATCTCCCGGAGGGCGCGCGCACCGGCCCGGTCGAGTACCACCGCCGAGGCGCAGCCGGCCGGCGGCTCCCCCGTCCCCGCCAGCCGTCGGCGCAGCCGCCGGCCGGCCTCCCGGTGCCGCGCGAAGGCGTACGCGGAGACCGCCTGGCCCCGGGCCTGCTGCCCCTCGCGGGCCTCCTCTGCGCTGGCGTCCAGCAGGATCAGGTGCACCCGCCTCCCCTGCCGCGCGGCCTCCCGGACCAGCCACTGCCGGACGTGCGGCACCGCCCCGCAGTCGTGCACCGCGAGCGGGCCGCCCGCCAGCACCGCGCGCCGCAGCCGACGGTAGTGGGCCACCCGGACCACCGGCCGGTAGACCGCGTAGGGCAGCCAGCCGGGCACCCGGGCCGCGTACTCCTCGCGGACCTGCTGCGAGTCGACCAGCAGGGTGCGGACGCAGCGGCGCATCAGCGTGCTCTTCCCGCTGCCGGGCAGCCCGGAGACCACCAGCAGGTCCCCCGCCGGGTAGTGCAGCACGGCCGGCCGGGCCCGGCCCTGCCGGAGGTCCTGCAGCCCGCGGGGGCGCAGCACCGTCCCGGCGGGCTCCGGCGACACCCCTCGACAGGCCGTCCGCGGCGCCGGCACCCTGGCGCCGGACTCGCCCCCGGCCTCGGGCGGCGCGACCGCGGCGACGGGCCCGGCCGGTGCCCCCGCGGTCGCGCCCGCCGGCGCCCCGGGCCCGGACTCGCCGCCGGTCCCGTTCCCCGACCGACTCACCGGCTCCGCCCCGGGCCCGGCCGCGGGCCCGGAATCGGCCGGTCCGGACAGGTCCGGCATCCCCAAGACCCTGACGTCCGCCATCGGCTCTCCCCCTGACTCCCCGCCGGCCCGAACGCTGCCCGGCTCCGTCTCCCGAAGAGCCTTCCCCCTTCAAGAGAAAGTAAAGACTAGTGGTCAGCCCCGGTCCGGGCCGAGTCCTTTACCGCTCCAGGAACGTCACAGAAGCGCACCGGGCACGTCACAGCGCCCCGGCCGGGCACGGCTGGGCCGGAGGCCCGGGGAGGCTCGGCGACCCCCCGGGACGCGTGGCGGCGGCTCCCCCGGCGCCGGGGCGCGCGTCCGGTGGAGCCGCCGGGCCGCGGCCGGACTCAGCCCAGCTGCGGGGCGATCCGGGAGGCGATCAGCTCCAGGTGGTCCAGGTCGTCCAGGTCCAGGATCTGCAGGTAGACCCGCCGGCTGCCGACGGCGGCGAACCGGCCGAGCCGCTCCACCACCTCGTCGGGCGTGCCGGCCAGGCCGTTGGCCTTCAGCTCGTCCACGTCACGGCCGATCGCCGCGGCCCGGCGGGCCACCTCGGCGTCGTCCCGCCCGACGCAGGCGACCAGGGCGTTGGAGTACACCAGGTCGTCGGCCTGCCGCCCGGCCCGCTCGACGGCCGCGCGGACCCGGCCGAACTGGGCGGCGCTCTCCTCGACCGAGACGAACGGCAGGTTGAACTCGTCCGCGAAGCGGGCGGCCAGCGCCGGCGTGCGGGTCGGGCCCTTGCCGCCGACCAGGACCGGGATCTTCTGCTGGACCGGCTTCGGCAGCGCGGGCGAGTCGGTCAGCCGGTAGTACTCCCCGGCGAAGTCGAAGGTCTCCCCGAGCTTGGTGTTCCACAGCCCGGTGACGATCGCCAGCTGCTCCTCCAGCCGCCCGAACTTCTCCTTCGGGAAGGGGATGCCGTACGCGCTGTGCTCCTCCTCGTACCAGCCGGCGCCGAGGCCGAACTCGACCCGGCCGCCGCTCATCGCGTCGACCTGGGCGACCTGGATGGCGAGCACGCCGGGCAGCCGGAAGGTGGCGGCGGTCATCAGGGTGCCGAGGCGGATGGTGCTGGTGTCCCGGGCCAGGCCGGCCAGGGTGATCCAGGCGTCGGTCGGGCCGGGCAGGCCGCTGACGTCGCCCATCTTCAGGTAGTGGTCGGAGCGGAAGAAGGCGCTGAAGGCACCCAGCTCCTCGGCGGTCCGGGCCACCCGGAGCAGGGTGTCGTAGTCGGCGCCCTGCTGGGGTTCGGTGAAGATTCGAAGATCCATACCGGCCATTCTGGTACAGACCACCCCGTGCTCATACCCGTTTCACCGATTCCGGCGGCGGTCGGGCCGGTGAACGGCCGGCGACCGGAGCGGCGCCGGGGCCGGGACGGCGGGAGTCCGGCCCGGGGACCGGGCGCCGACGGCCGAGGTGACCGGGCCGGGGCCCCGACGGGCTCGGACGGCCGGGCCGCGGGGTGGCCAAGGTCTCAACACGGAACCGCAACGAGGGGCCGTTCCCGCCGCCCCGCTCGCCTACCGTGGACGGATGTTCGCCACGCCCGACGGATCCCACCGGGGTTCCCCCGACGACTCCGACCCCTCCCACCGGCCGGCCGGCTGTCCGCTGCCCGGGATCGTCGCCGCCTTCACCCCCCGGCTCGCCGAGTTCGCCTTCGAGCCGGGCTTCGTGGCGGCGGTCGACCAGCACACCGCCGAGCTGCGCGAGCTGCTGTACGCGCAGGGGCCGGAGCTTTCGCCCCGGCCCCTCGACCGCGAGGAGCTGTCGGACTACGCGCTGGGCTTCCTCGACGCGCTCACCGAGATCGGCTGGCGCGAACCGGTCGGGTACGACTTCGCCGTGTACCGGCTGACCGCGATCTGCTGGCTGGTCCGGGAGCAGGGTCTGCTGCCCGCCTGAGTCCGGCACGCGCGGTGACCCGCCCGCCGGGCCCGGTCACCGCGCGGCGACCGGACCCGGCGGACCGGCGCTCAGCCCGACTGCCCGCCCGGCCGGCCCGGGTCGATGCCCGGAGCCGGCGGTCCGGCCGGGGTGGCCGGGCGGACCGGCTGGTTGGCCAGCGCGTCCTCCCGGCCCGCCTGGTACGCGTTGCCGCGCAGCTTGGCGGTCTCCTTCTCGGCACCGTCCAGCCACCGCTCCCAGCGCTGGCGCATCGGAATGATCAGACCGCCGCCCACGCCGACCACCAGGATCCCGGCGACCGAGGCGAGCACCGCGATCAGCAGCGGACCGGTGATGGCGGTGGCGATGCCCGCCTGGCCGAGCGCCGCGATCACACCGAGGGCGACGATGAAGGCCCAGGCGACGGTGGCCACCGTCCGCCCGTAGGCGGCGCCGGCGAGCGCGTTGCGGACGATGTCGCGGACGGCGTTGGCGATGGCCATCGCCACCACCACGATGACCACGGCCACGATGCCCTTGGGCAGCCAGCCGACGATGCCGTTGATCATCACGCTGATCGGGTTGGGGCCGAAGACGCCGAAGGCGAGCTGGAGCGCCATGAGCAGGATCGCGTAGTAGACGATCTTGCAGACGATCCCGGTCATGTCGTACTTGGAGCCGCTCAGGTACCGGGCGATCCCGCCGCGCTCCGCCACCTTCTCCGACCCGATCCGGCGCAGCCCCCGGTCCAGCAGTTTCGCGATGGCCTTGGCCACGAACCAGCCGATGACCAGGATCACCAGAAAGGCGATGAACTGCGGAATAAACTTGGCGACTTTCGACCAGGCTTCGGTGAATCCCGATCCGAAGTCGACAGATAGTGCGAGCTGCTGAGCCACGAAGTCCTCCACTCGGCGACGCTGCGCCCTGAGCGGCGCGCGGAACACCCCCACCCTTCGTGGATAGCAGCTCCACCGGCCGCCCGCGCGCGCCCGGCACCGGCGCTGAGCCGCCCGGGTGAACCCGACGGCCCCACCCGGCGCGTACAGTTGCGGTCCACGAAACGGACGGCGAAAGCGGTACAGGGTGGGCGGCAACGGTACGGGCGGACACCGGGCGCTGGTCTGGCAGGAGCGGCCCGAGCAGCCGGGCGCCGCGGTGCTGGTGCTGCACGGCGGCGAGGAACACAATCTCTCCCGGCCCGGCCGGATCAACCCGCCCGGCCTGCGGATGGCCGGCTTCGTCCGCGCGCTGCGCCGCGAGACGGCCGGCGCGGGCGTGGCGATCGGCACCGTCCGTTACCGCCACCGGGGCTGGAACGGCGAGCGCGCCGACGCCGCCCGCGACACCCGCGCCGCCCTCGACGACCTCGCCGAGGAGCTGGGCAAGGTCCCCACCGTCCTGATCGGCCACTCGATGGGCGGCCGCGCCGCCCTGCGCACCGGCGGTCACCCCCAGGTCAGCGGCATCGTCGCCCTCGCCCCCTGGTGCCCCGCCGAGGACCCCTGCGAGCAGCTCGCCGGCCGCGACGTCCTGATGCTGCACGGCGACCGCGACCGGGTCACCTCCCCCGCCGACACGCTCGCCTTCGCCGCCCGCAGCCGCGCCGCCGGGGCCCGGGTCTGCGGCTACACCGTCCTCGGCAGCGGCCACGCCCTGCTCCAGCGGGCCGGCGACTGGCACCGCGCCGCCGCCCGTCTCTCCGCCGGACTGCTCCGCCTGCGCGACCTGCCGCCGGAGGTCACGGCCGCCCTGGCCCTGCCCGCCGACGCCACCACCGCCCTCGGCCTCCCGCTCCCCGCCCAGCCCCGCACCGCGGCGCCCCGCCACCCGGCCCAGCCCCTCCCCACGGACGCCTGAGGACCGCCCCGGCCCACCCGCTCCCCGGTCCGGACGAAGCCGCCCGGCCCCGCCGGGGCGCCGAGTGACCGGAGCACCACTCGGTCCCGTACCGTCCGCGACCCTGCGCGACTGCGCCGTGATGATCACCGTCGCCGGCGGCTTCCGCGGCAGCGGCTTCCTCGTGGCCCCCGGCCTGGCCGTCACCGCCGCGCACGTCCTCCGCGGGAACGGCCGCCCGGGCTCCGCGACCGGCCCGGTGGCCGTCCGGCACGCGTCCGGGGAGTCCCCGGTCACCACGGAGGACACCCGCGTCGACCCGGCCTCCGGGAGGGCGCAGCTCGTCGAGGCCGACCACAGCCGGACCTCGGACCCCCTCGCGGTCCTGTCCGTCTCCGGGCCGGTCCTGGAACTGATCCGGGAGCGGCTCGGCGGCCAGTGGAGCACCGGCTTCACCGAAGTCCCCCCGGCCGGGGCGGATCCGCGCACGGGCGGCACGACCCACACCTTCACCGGCAGCACCCTGCTCCTGGGCCGGGCCCTGGCCGGCTCCGCGGGGGGAGACCGGCCCGGCCCGTGGTGACGGGCCCCGGCCGCTGCGCGACCGGTCAGCCCTCGGCGGTCAGGCCAGCCGCTCGATCAGTTCGGCGGCGAGCGGAGCGGCGGAGGCGGGGTTCTGGCCGGTGACCAGGTTGCGGTCGACGACCACGTGCGGGGCCCACGGCTCGCCCTCCTGGACCAGGACGCCGGCCTCGGTGAGGCGGTCCTGGAGCAGCCACTTCGCCCGGTCCGCGAAACCGGCCTGGGTCTCCTCGGCGTTGGTGAACGCGGCGACCCGGTAACCGGCGAAGGCGTTGGCGCCGCCCGCCGTCGTGGCGGCCAGCAGGGCGGCCGGGCCGTGGCAGACCACGCCCAGCGGCTTGCCCGAGGCGAGGGCGTCGGCAAGCAGCCGGCCGGAGACCGGGTCGACCGCGAGGTCCTCCATCGGCCCGTGGCCACCCGGGTAGAACACGGCGTCGTAGTCGTCCGCACGCACGTCCTCCAGCCGGACCGGACGCTGCAGCCCGGTGAACGCGGCGAGGGTCGCGGCGACGTGGTCGGCGCCCTCCTGGCCACCGTTGACCTCGGGGGCCAGGCTGCCCCGGTCCACGGTCGGGACGACCCCGCCCGGGGTGGCGACGGTCACCTCGTGGCCCGCCGCCCGGAACGCCTCGTACGGGGCGGCGGCCTCCTCCGCCCAGTAGCCGGTGGGGTGCTTGGTGCCGTCGGCCAGCGTCCAGTGGTCGGCGCCGGTCATCACGAAGAGGATCTTCGACATCGGGTTGCTCCGAAGGGGTTCAGAGGGAAGGGGTTCAGGGGGGAGCGGACCCGGGTGTGACGGGGTGACGCTCCGCGGTTCCCGACGCGCCGGGCCCGGACCGCCCGTGCGGCGACGGGCCGTCAGCGCGGTGACGAGATCGACAGTAGGGCGGCGTCGCGCGCGGGACCAATGGAGAATCCGATGTCCGGTATCGGGATCCCGATGGCCGCCGGGGGCCCGACCGGACCGGTGACCCCCGGGTGGCGGTCCCCGGACTGGCCCGATGCCCAGCTCCATGATCAACTCCCGCGCGGCCGACAGCGCGGCCGCGCCGGCCGTGGCGGCCGCGCCGGCCGTGGCGGCCGTCCTGCTCGGCGCGTCCGCGACGGCGTGCGACGCCCTCGACACACCGGCCTCACCTCCGGGGACCGTCGCGGCCCTCGCCGTGACCCCGGCCGTACCCGCTCCGCCGACGACCCCCGCCACGGCCCCCGCCACAGAGCCCCCGGCGACTTCCCCGACGCCCCGCCCCACGGAGCCCGGGAGCACCCCGACCCCGAGCGCCCCGGCCGGAGGCACCCCGCCGAAGAAGCCCGCCTCCCCCTCCGCCCCGGCCACGCCCACCCGGCCGAGCGCCCCGCGCACGACCCCGCCGGCGGCGGACGCGGGCGGGGGCGCCGACTCGCCCGGGCGGCACGACGGCAGCGCTTACGACAACCTCTCGCCCGAGGGCAAGGCGGCCCACGACACCCAGAACTGCGCGCAGATCCCCGGGAAGAGGAAGGGCAGCTGCAACGAACCGCACCGCAGGTGCAAGGAGCACGGCGCCACCGCGACCTCCGCCGCCGGTGCGGCACTCACCTGCCGGACGGCCTCCTGGGACGGCCGTCTGGGCTGCCTGGCCGCCGGGGAGTGATCCCGCGACCGGGGCCCCCGGCCGGGCGAGGACCGCGCCGGGGGCCCCGGACCGGCATCCGTCAGCCCGTGCAGGTGGTGGCGGGCTTCTCGTCCAGGAAGCCGTACTTGAGGAGGGAGGACACGTAGTACGGGTCCGTGCCCAGCTCCGCGGGCTTCAGGGCGGCGTCCTCCTTCAGCCACTGCTGGACACCGCCGCCGGGCTGGGCGAAGGCGGCCGCGATGTGCCCCTGAAGGACCTTGAACTCCTTCACCACCACGTAGCAGTGGTAACTGTCCTGGGGCACGCCCTGCGCGTCCGGGATCGGGTTGAGGCTGTCCGGCGGGATCGCCCGCGCGGAGTACGCGGTGCCGGCCGTGGACAGGTAGCGCCCGCCGGCGGATCCGAAGCGGTCGAGCTTCGTGTCCTTCGGCACCGTCGCCACGGCCTGGTCGACCGTGCCGTTGACCTCGCGGAACCCGTCCGCCGCCGGGTACTTCCAGTCCAGGCCGTCGCGGTACCAGGAGAGGAACTGCTGGGGCGTCAGCCCGCCGAAGCGGTAGTAGCCGTTGAGCAACTTGCCGACCGGTCCGGTCGGCAGGGTCCGGGGGCCCAACTCCTTGAACCCGCAGTAGAACTTCTTCTTGTCGTCGTCGGTGGGCCGGTACTGCTCCCTCGGACAGTCCGTGGGCTCCGCCTCCACGGAGGCCACCGCGGCGGCGGCGCTCTGGGTGGCGGCCGTACCCGTCACCAGCAGGGCTGCGGCCATGGAGAGGGCGGCAAGGGTTCGAGAACGCATGGAGCGATGCCTCCGGGTGGTGGTCAGAGACCAGGGTCGGCGCGGGAGCGCGGAACGGCTCTGTCAGCACCGGAAGTTACACATCACCACGACATCACTTCGTGGGCGAAACGCTCCGGCGCCCACCCTTCACCCGTTCGGCAGCTCGGGCCGACGGGACCGGCGCGAGCACGTGCGGAGGCCGTCCGGCCCGGGCCGGCGGTCGACCGGGCGGGCGAGCGACGAGCCCCCCGGGCCGGGCCGCCGGTCGACCGGGCGGGCGGGCGTGGCGGCCGGCGCGCCGATCTCGACGGTGCCCCCGCTGTTCGTCCTCGCCCTGCCGGGCAGACACATCGTGGGGCCGCACCGCTCAGCCGTCCCGCTCGCGCCCGCTCACGCCGTTCTCACCGATGGGAGCACCCGCCATGGCAGATCCCCACCCGTCCGCCCCCCACCCGCCCGACCCCCACCCGCCCGCCGCCGTCCCCCGGTTCCCGGCCGGCTTCCTCTGGGGCGCGGCCACCTCCGCCTACCAGGTGGAGGGCGCCGCCGCCGAGGACGGCCGCACCCCGTCGATCTGGGACACCTTCTGCCGCGTCCCGGGCAGGGTCCACCGGGGCCAGACCGGCGACGTCGCGACCGACCACTACCACCGCTACCGCGACGACGTCCGGCTGATGGCCGAACTCGGTCTCACCGCCTACCGGTTCTCGGTCTCCTGGCCGCGCGTCCGACCCACCGGGCGCGGCCCCGCCTCACAGCGCGGTCTGGACTTCTACCGCCGCCTCGCCGACGAGCTGCTCACCGCCGGGATCACCCCGGTCGCCACGCTCTACCACTGGGACCTGCCGGAGGAGTTGGAGGCGGCCGGCGGCTGGCCGGAGCGCGCCACCGCCGAGCGGTTCGCCGAGTACGCCGCGCTGGTCGGCGAGGCCGTCGGCGACCGGGTCCACCGGTGGACGACCCTCAACGAGCCCTGGTGCAGCGCCTTCCTGGGGTACGGCTCCGGCGTCCACGCCCCCGGCCGCACCGACCCGGTGGCCGCCCTGCGCGCCGCCCACCACCTCAACCTGGGCCACGGCCTGGCCGTCCAGGCCCTGCGCGCCGCTCTGCCGGCCGGGGCCCTGCTGTCGGTGGCGCTCAATCTGCACGCGGTGCGCCCGCTCACCCCGTCCGCGCCGGACCGGGACGCGGCACGCCGGATCGACGCCGTCGGCAACCGCGTCTTCCTCGGGCCGATGCTGGAGGGCGCGTACCCCAAGGACCTGCTGGACGACACCGCCCGGCTCACCGACTGGTCCTTCGTCCGGCCCGGCGACCCGGCGACGGTCCACCAGCCACTGGACTGGCTGGGCGTCAACTACTACACGACCACCGTGGTCTCCGCGACCACCGAGGGGACGGAACCCGCGCGCCAGGACGGCCACGGCGGCGGCCAGGCCTCCCCCTGGCCGGGCGCGGACCGGGTGGGCTTCCACCGGGCACCGGGCGACGTCACCGCGATGGACTGGGCGGTCGACCCGTCCGGCCTGCACGAGCTGCTGACCGGGCTGGCCCGGCGGTACACGGGGCTGCCGCTCGCGGTCACCGAGAACGGCGCGGCCTACGAGGACGAGGTCGGCGCGGACGGCGCGGTCGACGATCCCCACCGCGCCGCCTACGTGCGCGCCCACCTGGCGGCGGTGCACCGGGCCGTCACCGACGGCGCGGACGTGCGCGGCTACTTCCTGTGGTCCCTGCTGGACAACTTCGAGTGGGCGTACGGGTACGAGAAGCGGTTCGGGCTGGTCCACGTCGACCCCCGGACCCTGGCCAGGACCCCGAAGTCCAGCGCCCACTGGTACGGGCGGGTCGCCCGCAGCGGCGAACTGCTCCCCCTCGACGGGGCGTAGCCGGCTCCCGGCCTCCGGGGCCGCGACGGCCGGGCACGGGCCGGCCGGGGTCCTCTCACGGACGGGCGGGCACCAGGGCGGTGAGGACCCGCCGGGTCTTGCTCTCGGGGTTCCCTGAGAGCAAGACCCCCCGGTCCCGTACGGCCGATTCGAGCTTCCGCTGCTTGCGCGCGACCCGTTCCGCGAACGCGTCGGGTTCCTCGTCCTCCTTGGGCTTGACCCGGATCGAGACTTCGAGGAAGTCCAGACCGCCGACCGCCCACCGCTCCAGGTCGGCCTCCAGGTCGTCGAGCGGCACGTCCTCGCCCTTGGTGGAGGCGATCGGGCCCAGTGCGACGAGTCCGTCGATCCGCACGCCGGGTGCGCACCCGCGGAGGAACTCCCGCTGCCGGACGCCGAGCGGTGCGGCGGCGTCCGCCCCGGGCGCCACCGCGTCCAGCAGCGCCGCCTGCGGGTGCGTGCCCGTCGCGGACGCCGCGAGCGTCCGGCGACTCCCCGCCAGGTCCTCCTCGATCCGGTACTCGAACGACTCCTCCTCGAACGGGCGGGTGAACGGCCCGACCAGCTGTTCCCCGGTGCACGGGCGCAGCTTGACGGTCAGCTCGTCCGGGGTGTCGCCGCTCCGGAGGCGCACGATCACCCCGCCGTCCAGCAGGGGCAGTCGTCCGTCGGCGACGCCGTCGCGGTCCTCGGCGAACCAGATGAGTCGCTTCCGCGTACCGCCCCGGGGTTCACCCAGGGCCGCCAGGGCCTCCTGGACGTCGCCGTCGACATTGACCTTGATCTCGACCGGAAGGATCATCACCTTGCTCCCGTCACGCACCGTCACACGTCGCCGGGAGAGGCCGGTGCCGGGCCGGGGTCGGGCTGTTCACGGGACACGCCCGGAGGCTCGGTGACGATTCCCCCGCGCTCACGCAGCCGCACGGGTCCAGGATATCCGCGCCGCCCTGGACCGCAGTTCGGCGGGCCCGGGGGCCCTGCGTCGCGGGCCGCCGCTGCTGCCGCCCCGGGCCCGGCGCTGGTGCAGGCGGGTGGCGCGCGGCCGTCCGGCGTGAGGGCGGCGGCGATCGGGGGCAGGCGTCCCTCATGGTGCAGATCGGATACACGATGATGACCGAGCAGCGAGCCCCCCGTGACCTGGTCGCGGACGTGGTGCGCGCCGAGCAGGCCGGGTTCGACTTCTCGGTGATCTCGGACCACTACTTCCCCTGGCTGGACGAGCAGGGCCACGCGCCCTACGCCTGGGCGGTGCTCGGAGCCGCCGCGCAGGCCACCTCCCGGATCCCGCTGATGACCTACGTGACCTGCCCGACGTTCCGCTACCACCCGGCGGTGGTGGCCCAGAAGGCCGCCACCCTGCAGCTGCTGTCCGAGGGCCGCTTCCGGCTCGGCCTGGGCAGCGGGGAGAACCTCAATGAGCACGTGGTCGGCCAGGGCTGGCCGAGCGCCACGGTGCGCCACGCGATGCTCGCGGAGGCGGTGGAGATCATCCGGGCGCTCTTCGACGGCGGGTACGTGACCCGGCACGGCCAGTACTTCGACGTCGAGGGCGCGCGACTGTGGGACCTTCCGGACGTGCCGCCGCCGATCGGGGTGGCGGTGTCCGGGCCCGCCTCCGGGAAGCTGGCCGGCCGGCTGGCCGACCTGGTGATCGCCGTCGAGCCCGACCCGGCCCTGATCGCCGGGTTCGCGCGGCACGGCGGGGCCGGCAAGCCCGCGGTGGGCCAGTTGCCGGTCTGCTGGGACCGGGACCGGGACGCCGCCGTACGACGGGCGCACGAGCAGTTCCGTTGGTTCGGCGGCGGTTGGAAGGTCAACGCGGAACTGCCGGGCACCGCGGGTTTCTCGGCCGCGAGCCGGTTCGTCCGGCCCGAGGACGTCGCCGAAGCCGTTCCCTGCGGCGACCGGGTCGAGGACTTCGTGGAGGCGGTGCGCCCGTTCGTGACCGCCGGGTTCGGGGAGGTCGCCCTCGTCCAGGTCGGCGGCGAGAGCCAACCGGCTTTCCTGGACTGGGCCGAGGGCACGCTGCTGCCGGCGTTGCGCGCCGCGTTCTGAGCGCGGCGGCCCGGGGGGCGCCCGCCCGGCGGGTCGCGGGGCCGGGGGCCACGGCGCCGGAGGCTTCCGGGGCCGGGGGCTGCCGGCTCCCCGGCTACGGAACGTCGAACTCGGCCCAGACCACCTTGCCGGGGCGGCCGGCGAGCGGCGCGTGCCCCCACCGGCCGACGAGCAGCGCGACGGCGTGCAGGCCGTGACCGCCGAGCTGTCCGGGCGCGTGCGGCACGCGCGGCCGGGGCGGCGCGTCGGAACCGTCCAGCACCTCGATGCGGAGGATGTGCGCGGTGGCGGACAGGACCAGCTGGTCCGGCCCCCCGGCGTACCGGCAGGCGTTGGTGACCAGCTCGGAGACGACGAGCAGCACGTCGTCGGCCCGCGCCTGCTGATCGGGGTCGGTGGTCGGCAACCAGCCCCAGTCCTCCAGGGCCGACCGGGCGTGGTCCCGGCAGCGCCCGACCACCCCCGGACCGCCGCCCGGGGTCAGCCTGCGGGTCTGCCCCGTGGCCGGAAGCCCGGACAGGACCGGCCGGCTCATCGTCCGGTACTCACTGATGCTCATCTGTCCTCACTCCGACGCGACCCTTGCGACCCTTGCGACCCCCTGCGGCACCCTGCGACCGGAGGGACCGGGTGACGCGCCCGGCCCGCCGACCACGGCCCGCCACCCGCGGGGGTCTTGTGCCCCGAGGTGCTCCGGAAACACCGCCCGGTGACCGGCCGGGCGCGTCGCGGGACCCGTCGCGGGGCCGTCGCGGGGCCGTCGCGGGGCCCGCCGCCCGGCACGTCCGGCACGGCCGGCGGTGCAGCCGGGGACGGGGCGAAAACGGTCGCCGCCACCGAAACACCTCCGAATCGTGGAGGAAAAGTGAAGATCGAGTGGTCATCTGGCAAAGGTAGGTCTGTTCGGGTCGAGGCCGGGCACGTGAGTCCCGTCGTCACCCGCGAATGATCATCAGCAGAGGAGAGAGAGCATGCCGACCGTCGTGTCCCGCCCTTCGACCACTGCCCGCACCCACCGCCCTTCGGCCCCCGGCGCGGTCGGACCTGTCTCGACCGGTGACGAGGTGACCTGCCCGGCCGACCTCGCCCGGGTCGCCGAGCAACTGGGAATCGCCGCCACCCTGCCCTCGGCCACGTGCCCGGCCGACGCGCGCGAGCTGTCCAGGGCGCTGTTCGCCCGGCTGCGCGCGGCCGAGGAGGGCACCGCCGAGTACTCGTACGTGCGCGGCACCCTGATCGAGCTCAACATGGCGCTGGTGAAGTTCGCGGCGAGCCGGTTCACCCACCGCAAGGAGCCGATCGAGGACATCGTCCAGGTCGGCACGATCGGCCTCATCAAGGCCATCGACCGCTTCGACCCGTCCTTCGAGGTCGAGTTCTCCACGTTCGCGCTGCCCACCATCAGCGGGGAGATCAAGCGGTTCTTCCGTGACACCGGCTGGATGGTGCACGTGCCGCGCCGCCTCCAGGAGCTTCGCCTGGTGCTGGCCAAGACCAGCGACGCCATGGAGCAGGTGCTGGACCGCGTCCCCACCCCCGGCGAGCTGGCCGCGCACCTGGACCTCACCGAGGACGAGGTGCGCGAGGGCCTGATCGCCTCCCAGGCGCAGAGCGCCGGCTCCCTCGACGCCCCCGCGCCCGGCAACGGCGGGGCGGACGGGGGCGACGCGCTGGGCGACCGGATCGCGCAGGAGGAGAGCGCCTACGAGACCGTGCTCTGCCTGGAGACCCTCAAGCCGCTCATCGCCGCCCTGCCCGAGCGCGACCGCACCATCCTGTCGCTGCGGTTCGGGGCCGAGCTGACCCAGCTGGAGATAGGCCGGCGGCTGGGCATCTCGCAGATGCACGTGTCCCGGCTGCTCACCCGCATCCTGTCCGGTCTGCGCGCCGAGCTGCTGGCCGAGGCCTGACGGCGCCGGGGGGCGGCCCACCGTCCCCCCGGGCGTGAAACCGCGATCCGCGGGCAGGCGCCCACCATGAGTGGCGAACAGATGGAGAGGGAACGGAAGTACGACGGCGGACGGCCGCTCCGGCGGTTCGAGGACCTGCCGGGCGTCGCCCGGGTCGTGCCCGGCGAACCGCACGACCTGGACGCCGTCTACTACGACACCCCGGACCTGCGGCTGCTGCGCCGGCGCATCACCCTGCGCCGGCGCACCGGCGGCAAGGACGCCGGCTGGCACCTCAAGCTGCCCCGTGACGGGGACACCCGCGAGGAGATCGCGGAACCGCTCGACGCCGGTGCACCCGGCCAGGTGCCGTCGGCACTGACGCCGAGGCTGGCGGTGTTCGTGCGGGGCGGCGCGCTCGCACCCGTCGCGCACCTGCACACCCGCCGGCGCCGCGAGCTCCTGCTCGACACGGCGGGGACCACGCTCGCCGAGATCGCCGAGGACCGCGTCACCGGCCAGGTCTTCGACCGGCCGCGGACGCCGCGCGGGAGCGGCTCCGCGCCCGGCGCCGGCCGGGCCGCCGGCACCCCCACCCAGCTGACCGCCTGGACCGAGACCGAGGTCGAGCTGGCGGAGGGCGGCACCGCACTCCTCGACGACGTCGAGGCCGCGTTCACGGCGGCGGGCGGGAGCCGCTCCCGCTACCCGTCCAAGCTCGCCCGGGCACTGGACGAAACCCGGCAGCAGGCCCCGGACCGGGTGCCACTGCGCCCCGGAACGCCCGGCGCGGTGGTGGGCGCCGCCCTCCGCGAGCAGGTCGGGACGCTGATCGCGCTGGACCCGCGGGTGCGCCTGGACGAGCCGGACGCGGTGCACCGCATGCGGGTCGCGGCCCGGCGGCTCCGCAGCCTCCTCAAGGCCCACCGCCGGCTGTTCGACCGCGGGCGCGTCGAGGAACTGGCCGCCGAGCTGCGGTGGCTCGGACGGTCGCTGGGCCTGGCGCGGGATCAGGAGGTGCTCGGCGAGCAGCTGGTCGCCGCAGTGGACGAGCTGCCCCCGGAGGTGCCGCGCGGCGACCTGCGCGCCCGGCTCGCGGCGCGGTACGCCGACCGGTACCGGGAGGCCTGGGAGCACGCGGTGACCGATCTCACCACCCCGCGCTACTTCGCCCTCCTCGACGCGCTGGAGGCCTTCGCCGACGATCCGCCCCTCACCGGGAAGGGCCGCGGCGGCGACGCCGCCGGGCAGCTGTCCCGCGCACTGCGCCGGGAACAGCGCCGGACGGTGGAGCGGCTCGACGCCGCGCTCGCGACCGCCCCCGGGCCCGAGCGCGACGGCGCGTTGCACCATGCGCGCAAGGCGGCCAAGCGGGCCCGCTACACGGCGGACAGCGTCCGCCCGGTCTCCGCCGGGCGCGCCGAGAGGTTCTCCCTGCGGATGAAGGCCCTGCAGCGGGCCCTCGGGGACCACCAGGACACCGTGATCGCCCGCGGGGCCCTCCTGGACGCGGGGACCGGACCCTCGGACGGTGACGCTCACGCGTTCGCCTACGGGGTGCTGTACGGACTCCGGCGGGACGCCGCCCGGGCGGCCGAGGAGCGCCTGCCCGACCTGTACCGCCGGGCCCGCGGGCGCAAGCTCACCGACCTCGGCTAGCCGGCGGCGGGCAGCTCGTCGATCACGGTTCTCCGGCGCGTGACCGCCCCCGGACGGCCCCGGTCGGACGTGGGCCCGGTCACTTTCCGTCGGTGCTACGGGAGTCGCCCTCGGCCGAACGGGTGCGGTACGGTCCGGAACGGTACGGACAGGTGCCTGACACGGCTTCGGCGCGGCCCTTTGGTCGGACGTGCGGCCGGATCGGGTGTTGACTGCGACGGGCCGTGCGGCCTGTCGCCCTACAGAGGAAGGCGACGTCCTCGATGGCTGGCACGACGAAGCCCCAGGCTCAGCACGCGGCCGACGGCGGCACGGCGCAGGTCGGTGAACCGGATCTGCGGCGCCTCCTGGCCGGGCTGACGGCCGTGCGCGACGGAGACTTCGGCACCCGCCTTCCCGACGACGCCGACGGCCTGTTGGGCGAGATCGCCACCGTGTTCAACGGCATGGTCGACCAGCTCTCCCTCTTCACCTCCGAGGTGACCCGGGTCGCCCGCGAGGTCGGCACCGAGGGCCGGCTCGGCGGCCAGGCCGAGGTGCCCGCCGTGTCGGGGACGTGGAAGGACCTGACCGACTCGGTCAACGCGATGGCCGGCAACCTCACCAGCCAGGTCCGCGACATCGCCCAGATCGCCACCGCCGTCGCCAAGGGCGACCTCTCGCAGAAGATCACCGTCACCGCGCGCGGCGAGATCCTCGAACTCAAGAACACCGTCAACACGATGGTCGACCAGCTGTCCTCCTTCGCCGACGAGGTGACCCGGGTCGCCCGCGAGGTCGGCACCGAGGGCATCCTGGGCGGCCAGGCCGACGTCAAGGGCGTGTCGGGCACCTGGCGCGACCTGACCGACTCGGTCAACTTCATGGCGGGCAACCTCACCGCCCAGGTCCGTTCCATCGCCCAGGTGGCCACCGCCGTCGCGGAGGGCGACCTCTCGCAGAAGATCACCGTCACCGCGCGCGGCGAGATCCTCGAACTCAAGACCACCATCAACACGATGGTCGACCAGCTGAGCGCCTTCGCCGCCGAGGTCACCCGGGTCGCCCGCGAGGTCGGCACCGAGGGCAACCTCGGCGGCCAGGCCACCGTCCGGGGTGCCTCCGGCACCTGGAAGGACCTCACCGACAACGTCAACGTGATGGCCTCCAACCTGACCGGACAGGTCCGCTCCATCGCCCAGGTGGCCACCGCCGTCGCCAAGGGCGACCTCTCGCAGAAGATCAACGTGGAGGCCAAGGGCGAGGTCGCGGCGCT
>NZ_JBHXKE010000081.1:0-35692 GCF_042722765.1 Kitasatospora sp. NPDC058406 | reverse complement strand
TTTTGGCACGCTGTTGAGTTCTCAAGGAACGGACACTTCCTTCAGGCGGCTTTCACACCGGCCCTCCGGGCGCTTCGTTCTTTCGTGTTTCCAGCTTACCAGACGTTTTCCGCTCCGTTTTCCGGAGTTTCACTCACCTGACTCGCTTTCGTACTTTCAGCTTATCAGACGCTTTCCGCTCCGCTTCCGACGCTTCCTTCGTCCAACTCGCTGGCGCCTTCTGCGGCTTGACGCCCCGTCCGACGTTTCAAACTCTAGCCGACCCCCGCTCCGAAAAGCGAACCCGGCTGCAATCCCCGAAAGCGAGCACGCCGAATACCCACCCAGGCAGGCCTGTACATGGCAGGCACGACCCAGGCCGAACCGGGAAGTGGTGTTCCGAAGGATTGGCCGCCCCGGGACCGTCCGCGCCGATGCGTGTCCGGTGCTCCCTGTCGAGCGACTGGGAGAACGTACTCCCATTCCGCTCCCGAAACAAATCGCCCCGCGCAGGCCGCACGGGTGTGCCCCTACTCCGCCCACCGTCCTGTCCGGAGGCGTCGCTCGGCCCGCCTCGCGCGGGGCCCAGCGTCCGGTGCCACGGCCGTCGGACCGCGGCACGGGGAGACCGGTGGGTCGCCCGGCCGGAAGGCACCGGCCGGGCGTCCCACGGAACCCGTGCCCCCGGAAATGGCCGGCGGACCGCGCCGCGGACCGCGGCGGCGTGGTGTCAGACGAGGGAAGGGGAGGCGTGGAACTGGCGGGTGAGGTAGTTGGACCAGGTCTGGTGGAAGGCGGTGGCGAGTCGGGAGTGCGGGGCGATGAGGTCGAAGGCGTGGTACGCGCCGGGGTAGAGGTGGAGTTCGACCGGGACGCCGTGGGCCCGCAGGCGGGCCGCGTAGTCGAGGTCCTCGTCGCGGAAGCAGTCGAGGTCGCCGACGGTGATGAAGGTGGGTGGCAGGGCGCCGAGGTCGGTGGTGCGCGCGGGGGCGGAGTAGGGGCAGACGTCGTCGGTGCCGGCGCGGTCGCCCAGGATCGCCTGCCAGGCGAGCACGTTGGTCGAGCGGTCCCAGATGCCGATGTCGGTGATCTCGTGGCTCGACGCGGTGCGGTTGCGGTCGTCGAGCATGGGATAGGTGAGTGACTGGAACAGGGGTGTCACGCCGCCGCGGTCGCGGATCAGCAGGGTCGTGGCCGCCGCGACGCCTCCGCCGCCGCTCTGGCCCGCGATGCCGATGCGGGCGCCGTCCAGGCCCAGGGCGTCCGCCTCGCGGCCGAGCCACTGGTAGGCGGTGAAGCCGTCCTCGGCGGCGCCGGGGGCGGGTGTCTCGGGGGCGAGCCGGTAGTCGACCACGGCGACGGCGCAGCCGACGCTCGCGCCGAGCCGGGTGAGCCACGGGTCGTCCTGGGCGGCGAAGCCGAGCACCTGTCCGCCGCCGTGGAACCAGAGCAGGACCGGAAGAGGTCCGGGCGCTCCGGTGGGGCGCAGAAGGCGGATCGGTACGTCGGGGCCGTCCGTCCGGCTCGCGAGGTGCGTCTCGACGGTCACCGACGGGTCGCCGGGTTGGGCGTCGGCGGCGGCCTCGGCCTGGGCGCGGAACGCCGCGCGCGTTGCGGCGAGGTCCGTCAGGTCGAACGCGCCGTTGGGGGTCATGGGGACCGCGTCGAGGGCCAGGCTCAGTTCCGGGTCCATCAGTTGACGGGATGCGGGCATGGTCGTTCCTGCTTTCGGGAGAGGCGTTTCAGGGGCGGAACGAGTCGATGACGACCACACCGGTGGGTCCGTAGGTCTCCAGGGACTCCAGGACCTCGCTCGCCTCGTGGAGGCCGACGGTGCGCGAGACGATGCGGCCGGGGGCGAGGCGGCCGGCGGCGATCATGTTCAGCATCGTGCCGAAGCGCTGGCCCTGCATGCCGAAGGCACTCAGGAACTCCAGTTCCTTGACCATCATGACGTCGACCGGCAGCGCGACGTCCCCCTGTTCCGCAGCGGTGGTGTGACCGAGCTGGAGGTGGCGGCCCCGGGTGCGCAGGGAGAGGACGGAGTTGCGGCAGGCGGCGGCGATGCCCACCGCGTCGACCGACACGTGCGCACCGCCGCCGGTGAGGGTCTTCACCGCTTCGGCGGGGTCGTCGGTCGCCGCGTTGACGGTGTGGACGGCGCCGAGTGCGCGTGCGGCGTCCAGCTTGTCTTCCCTGATGTCGATCGCGATGACGTTGGCGCCCGTCGCCGCGGCGATCTCGACCGTCGACAGTCCCATGCCGCCCCCGGCGCCGTACACCGCGACCCACTCGCCGCCGCGGACCCGCGCCTGGTCGACGACGCCGTGGAAGGCGGTCATGTAGCGGCAGGCCAGCGCGGCGACGTCGACGAAGTCGACGCCCTCCGGTACCTCGACCAGGTTGACGTCGGCGAAGCGGACCATGACGTACTCGGCGAAGGCGCCCCAGTAGGAGACCCCCGGTACGAGCGAGTCCACGTGCTCGCAGACGTGCTGGTTGCCGCTGCGACACATCTCGCACGCGCCCTCGCCGGGGTTCATCGGGAAGATGACGCGGTCTCCCTCCTTCCACCCCCGCACCTCGCGGCCGACCTCCACGACGGTGCCGGCGAACTCGTGGCCGAGGACGAACGGGGCCTCGACACGCGGTCCGCCCGTCCAGAACTCCCCCGCCCACAGGGCCCAGTCGGTCCGGCAGATCCCGTTCGCCCCGACGCGCACGATCGCGCCGTCCGGCGGGCAGGCGGGTTCCGGCACGTCGCGGATGACGAGCGGCTTGTGGAGTTCCTCGATGACTGCGGCGCGCATGGCGCGGCCTCCTCGTGCTGCGGGGGGGTGGCGGGAGCGGCGAGCAGCCGCCCAAAGTCCACCGGTTTAAGTGGTGGACTTGAAAGCTAGCCGCTTGCCCGGAATCGTGTCAACCACTTAAAGTGGTGGACATGGACGACAGGGACGACAAGGACGGCAGCCGCGAGGGGCGCCAGCGCGCCAAAGCCGACTTCCGCTTCGACGATGCGCGACTGTGCTTCGCCTTCGCGGGCACCCTGGCCGACCGCGGCACGGACGCGCCCTTCGAACGGCTGGCCCGGCCCGAGGACTTGAGCCGCTGGGCCGTCGAGAGCGACTGCACGACAGCGGCGCCGCCCTGCACCGAGGCCGACCTCGGCCGCGCCAGGCGGTTGCGTGAGGCGATCCAGCGGACCGGCCTCGCCCTGGCGGACTCCGCGCCGCCCTCGCCCGAGGACGTCGCGCTCGTCAACCGCGCCGCCGCCGAACCCCCCTCGACGCCCGAACTCGCCCCCGACGCGACCACCGTGCGCTGGCACGGCGACACGGTCGCGGCGGTGCTCTCGACGGTCGCCCGGGATCTGATCGCCCTCTGCGCGTCGGAGCACCGCACCCGCGTCCGCATCTGCGGGAACCCCGACTGCGGTGTCCCCTTCGTCGACACCTCGCGCGCGGGTGCCCGCCGCTGGTGCTCGATGAAGACCTGCGGCGCGCTCGTCAAGAAGCGCGCCTACCGGGCGAGGCTGCAGACACCCGCCGACGGCGCCCGGTAGCGCTTCGCGCCCCTACCGGGGCCGTTCACGACGCGCAGGGAGCCGGGCAGGTGGGTGCTGGGCCCGCCGGGGCGGTGCCGGCCCCGGCGTCGGCGACGAGGGTCTCCATGGTGAGCTGCCGGTTCCTCACCCTGGCGATCAGGAGGTTCACGTAGACCTCGGGCTGCTGTCGACATCGTTCGCGACTGCCGCGGCTCGACCCTCTCTTGTTTCCGGTGCAGTTGAGACACGGAGGAAGCCGGACCGCGGGGTGACGAGCACCGCTGCCGTGCGGCACCCGACAGGAGGACCGGCCGACGGGCCGGGGCTGCGACGCGCCGTGATGGTGTCACTCGTTGAGGTGACAGTGGACGTCGGGTCTGGCCATCGTGAGGGCGGGATTCCTAGGCTTGACATGCCTGATTCCTGACTGCTCGCCAGATCGACGCGTCCGGGAGGACGACCATGTCCGATCACGCACCCGAGCCCGCCGCGACCACCGGCCACCTGCCGTCCGCCGCTCCGGAAGCGGCGCTTGTCGTCCCGGCCCCCGCCGCTCCCCCGACTCCCCCGGCAGACTCCTCGCCCGTGCTGGCGCCGGCCGCACGGCACATACCCAAGGCCACCCTGGTGGCGCTGGACATCACGCCGCCGTCCAGCGGCCAGGCGCTGCTCAAGCACAGCTTCGCCTACCAACTGGCGCTGCGCCCGGGCGAGGTGGAGGCCGCCGCGCGGGCCGCCGGCCACCCGGCCGGAGCGCCGCTCACCCGACTTCTCGCCGGCTACGAGGAGGGCGCGGCGGAACCCCCGGGCCCGGCGCCGTTCGCCGGGGTTCCGGTCGACGAACTCGTCGCGTTCGGCCTCGCGGTCGCACGACTGCGCCGCGCCGGGAGCGGCGTGCAGGCCGGGGACGCACACGCCGACCGTGCCGTCGTCGCCGTCCAGAACCTGGTGTTCAACACCCGATCCAGCCGGCTGAGCATGCTCAACCTGGAGCGTCTGGAGATGGCGCCGGCGGGCATCCAGCGCGGTGAGCTGATCGCCACCGTCCCGCTGGCCCCGCTGGAGGAGACGGCCGTCACCCACAAGGAGTGGTCGGTCACCTCCCGGGAGTTCACCTCCATCGTGACGGACTCGCTGGAGAGCTACAGCGAGACGGGAGTCACCGACAACACCGAGCTCTCCCAGTCCACCGCCAGCCAGCAGCAACACTCCAACCAGTTCAACATCACCGGTACCGTGTCCGGCGGCATTCCTGTGATCAACGGCTCGGCCTCGTCCGGGTTCACCGCCCAGGACAGCTCCTCCACCTCCGCGTCGGAGAGCCGCAAGCACGCCTCCGGGCTGACCCAGAAGGCGTCCTCGCGGGCCAAGCAGGAGCACAAGGTCACCATCTCCACGCTGACCGTCACCGGCACCGAGGAGACCACCACCCGGACGCTGAAGAACCCGAGCCAGACGCAGGCCGTCCGGATCGACTACTTCAGCCTGCTGCGCACCTGGCGGGTCCGGCTCTACCGGTACGGCCTGCGGGCGGCCTACGACATCGTGGTCCCGGAGCCCTCTGCCGCGATCCGCAAGGACTACGTCGAGCTGGCCGCGCTGCGGGCCGCCCTCGGCCCCTTCGTCTTCGCCCTCCCGCACGACGACATCACCGACGACGTGCGCCCGGCGGACCAGGCGCCCGGACTTCCGCCGAATCGCAAGCACTACCGCTACCTCGGCGATCTGTACGGCGTGCAGGTGCCCGATCCGCCCGAGGCCACCAAGGAGGTATTCCCCAACGACACCGTGCCGGCCGGTGGCGGCTGGCACTTCTACCCGATGCGCTTTCGCATCGAGGACGGCTACGCCGTCTCCGCCGTGACGGCCGAGTTCCACCTCGGCATGCTCGACGACAACCCGCGGATGCACTACGGCGTGGAGGGCAGTGGCTTCGAGAAGGACTCCGGCGTGCCACTGCACGATGCCGTAGTGCTCAGCGACCCGCCGTACAACGCCTTCAAGGGCCGCACCGGCGAGCAGAACGTGCTGATCTTCCTCCATGACGTCGGGCCCGCCTGGGTGGGCCTGAAGATCACCACCGCCCGGACGCCCGAGTTGTTCTCGCGCTGGCAGTCGCAGGTGTGGACCATGCTGCACGACGCCGCGCAGACCAGGTACCTCGCCGAGCAGCAGGACATCGCCAACCGGATCGCCGCCCTGGAGGACCGCCTCGCCGGGGTCGACACCCTCACCCTGCGGCGTGAGGAGAGCGACGAGATCATGAAGTGCGTACTCCGCCATCTCCTGGGCACCGAGTACGAGTTCATGGCTCCCGGCGCGGTGCAGGCACTCCGCTCGGCGGGCGTGGACACCGCGCACGGCGCCGGTTTCGAACCGGGCGCGCTCAACCCTCCGGACGGCGCCTGGGCCAAGCTGAAGCGCCACGAGGACCTCGTCCGGTTCGTCAACCAGGCCGTGGAGTGGGAGAACGTGGTGACCTTCCTCTACTCCTACTTCTGGGACGCCCCCGACTCCTGGAACTTCATCCGCAACATCCGCCACCCCGACCCCACCCGGCAGGCCTTCCTGCGGGCCGGCGGCGCGCGCATCGTGCTGACCATCCGCAAGGGCTGGGAGGACGCCTGGGTGCGATTCTGCGAGGGCGGCTTCAAGGACGCCGACATTCCGTCCGACCACCCGTACCTGACCATCGCCCAGGAGATCGCCGCCTACGACGACCGCTACTACCCCGGCATCCCGCCGGCCAACCCGGGCCGTGGCGCCGTGCGGATCGAGGACACCGTGAGCACCGAGTGCGCGGCCGTCGTCGGGCCCAATCCGGTCAATCCCGGACTGCCGGTGACCATCCCGGTCGCCTCCAGCCGGGGCTTCACCCCCGGCGCGCTCGTCGTGATCGACTCCACCCGCCACCGCGACCTCCAGGAGAGCTGTACGGTCGTGGCGGTTCCCGACCCTGGCCGGCTCACGGTCGACCGGCTGCGACACCGGCACGACGGCACCGGCACGCCGTTTCCCGTCGTACAGCCAGGGGAGAAGGGCGAGCTGATCGCCGAGTGGAACGAGTACACCCCCTCCTCCGGAACCGACATCCAACTCAACACCAATCTCCCGCAGATGAGTTGAGCGGACGGAGGCCGTCATGGAAGTCGGGGTCAACTACCCCTGGATGCGCAATGACCCGATCACCGTCGGGCCCAACATCCACGAGAGGGGCAAGCCGCATCCGTGGCAGGGGGCCGGCTCCGACCTGGACCGGAACCTGGCCACGCTGCGCGGCCTCGGCGTCACCGTGGTACGGATGTGGCTGCTGGCACACGGCGTCAACTACGACGGCACCGTCTCCTGCGTCACCGCCCTCCGCGAGGCCAACCGCTGGCGGTTCGAACCGCCGCAACGGATTCACCAGAAGTTCCTCGACGACGTGGAGGAGCTTCTGGTGAAGTTCGAGAAGGCCGGCATGCGGATGGTGCCGGTCCTCCTCGACTACAGCTTCTTCGACGGTCCGGAGGCCCGGTCACTGCAGCATTTCGGCCCCGGGGCACCCACCCCCACCGACCTCAACTACGGCCGCGGCCGGCGGGCCGTCGCCGAGGACCCGAACTACCGGGCGACGTTCGTCAACGGCACGATCAAACCGCTGGTCGCGGCGATCGCGAAGCACCGCAAGGTCATCCACGCCGTGGATGTCGTCAACGAGCCCTACTGGTGCGTCAGCCCGCTCACGGGGGACCTCTTCGGCCCGGCCGTCCGGCAGGACGCACTCACCGCACTCATGAAGGACTGCGTCGCCGCCGTGGAGGCGGCCGGCCTGCCGTCCACCGTCGGGCACCGCTACTACCGGGACATCACCGATGTGTTCAGCAGCGTCAAGGTGAGCCGCCCGCAGTTCCACTACTACGCCTCCTTCCCGGGGCTGGACGCCCTGCCGGTCCTCTCCGGTCTGAGCGGCCCACGTCCGTTCCTCGGCGAGTTCGGCTGCATCACCAGCGATGAGCTGGACGCCATTCAGCGGGACGCCGCCGCCCGCGGCGACCGGGTCGTCCTCGAACAGATCGGGCCGATGCGCCGCACCCAGAACCTCTGGCCGGTTCTCCAGCAGTCCCGGAAGAGTCAGGCGCCGTACTCCGTCCTCACCGAACGTCTCGACTGGCTCGCCGACTTCGGCTACGAGCTGGCGCTGGTCTGGCCGAACGCCGTCCTCCCCGACCCCGGCCGCGAGGACCTCAAGTTCGACGCCCTGCGACGCAGCCAGATCGCGGAGTTCACCCGTCGCCGCCCCGGCTGAGACCGGCCCCGCGCCTCCGCGCCCCGGCCGGGTGGTGGCCTGGCCCGCCCTCCCGTGCAGCCGGGACGTCCACCGTCCGCCTCGACCGGCGGCATCGCCTCCGGCGGACGTGGTGATCGCGGTCCTCGGCTCCCCGGCGCCGGCCCTCGGCCGCGCGGCGGTGCTTGAGCCGATGTGATGCCACTGCGCGAACGTCGGCGAGGGCAGCTGCGAGCCGTACGGCACCCGATCCCGATCGGGCATCCGGGTCTCACGCGTTTCGGCACTCGACGACCCTGGCCGGCAGCAGCCTTCCGCCCGGGATCGGTGTTCACAACCTGATCCGATCATGTGAGATGACTACCTGTCAGATCCTTTCTGGCGTAGCGTTTTCGCCATGGGGCGGGAGGATCCTTGGCTGGCGCGCATCGAGGACACCCAGGGGCGCGTGCACGGTGCCGGGACGATGCTCGACGGCGAGTACGTGCTGACGTGTGCGCATGTGGTCGAGGAGGCCATCGACGCCGGGCGTGAAGCCGATCGCGAGGTCCGGGTCCGGATCGCCGGACGTCCCGACGACGCCTATCCGGCGACCGTTGTCGAGAGCTGCTGGCAGCCGCCGTTACCGGACCAGCGCGGGGATGTGGCGATCCTCGCCCTGCGGTCCGTGGTGCCGGGCGCGCCGCGCGCGAGGATCCGGCGGACCTGGCAGCACGACGAGATCGTGCGAATCTTCGGCTTCCCGGCGGGTACCGACAACGGCCAACTGGTCAATGCGAGGATCACCTCGTACGACTTCACCGGGGAGCGGGTCCAGCTCGACGCGGTACTGGAGCAGCGCGTCGACCGTGGGTTCAGCGGTGCGGCGGCACTCGCCGCGGACGGTCAGATCCTCGGCGTGATCGCGGTCGTCCGGGCACCGCTCGCCGAGAGCAGCTGGATGATCGCGGTCCGGACGCTGTACAGGTACGCGAGCGCGGTGCTCGACGGGCACCTGACGAGCCGGACCTCGCAGGTGCTGCCGGGCGACTGGCCGTCGCCGCAGGTCCCGGAGGTCCTGGACGACCCGGTGCAGCTCGCACTGACCCGGCACCTGGTCGGCTGGCTGGCGTCCGACGGGCCGGGCGGGGTCTGTGCGATCGGCGGTGGCGGCGCGGTCGCGCTGACGTCCCGGCTGGTGGGCCTGACGGTGCCGGGCTACCGTCGGGCGGCCCCCGACGAAACCGTGAGCGGCGCCCCGCCCGGCACCGTCCCGCAGCTGGGCGAGGTGGACGCCGCCGTCGACGCGACCGGGCGGACGACGGAGCAGGTCGCCCAGCAGCTCGCGAAGAGTCTGAGTCTGCTGACCGACCGTGTCACCGATGACCTCGCCCACCAGTTGGAGGAGTTGGGCTCACCGATAGTTGTCGTGGTCAACGCGGTCGACCTGGCGGCCGACCCCGGAGAGCTGTACTACCGGCTGCTGGAACCGATCGCCGCGCGGGCGTCGAGCATCGGCGTGCGCCTGCTGCTCGCCTACCACGGCGACCCTCCGCGCTATGTCCGCAGTGCGGTCGCGGCGAGCCTCGGGCAGCCCGCCGCGGCCGTCTCGCCGAGCGGTCGGCACGGCGGAGAGACAGAGCTCGGCGACCGACTCGGGCGGCTCGGCCGGTTGGTCGAGGAGGTCGACGCGGCCGAGCGCGACGCCCGGGCGTGCCGTGACTACGTCGCGCCGCGGATCCTCGGCGCACCGCCGCCACAGGTCGCCGGCGCGGCCGCGCTCGCGGTCCGTCTGCGGGTGCTGCGGGACACCGGCCCGGCCGCCGCCGGGTCCACCCTCCGGGGATGGCTGCTGGGGGAACTCGGCTCCTGCGAGGAGGCAGCCGCCCGGTCGCTGGTGCGGGCCCGGCGATTGAACGCCGAGTGCACGGCCCTGCTCGCCCGGCGGAACCGGGCCCGGGGGCGGCTGGACGCCTACCGTTCGGAGGCCGCGGCGCGCGGCCTGATCGAGGAACTGGGCGACTCGTACGAGGCGGCCCGGCGGCTGCTCTACAGCGGTGGATGCGACCTGCCGCTCGCCGAGCTCCGGGTCGAGGAGTACCACCGGGCCGTTCGGCGCGAGATCGACGGGAGGCAGGCATGAACCGGTGCAGCCGTCCTGGCTGTGGTGGCGAACTCGACGCGACCACCTACTGCCGGCGCTGCCTGCTTCCGCCGCCGGTGGCCGCGCCGACGGGCGGTGGTCGGCTGCCGGCCGCAAGCGGCACCGGGGAGCGGGCCCCGGGGCGGTCGGTTGCGGTGAGCACCAACCGCGGCACGGTGCCGTCCGCGCGCCCCGCAGAGCCCGTACAGCCGCCGCGCCCGTTCGGCGACGACCCCTGGTGGGGACTGGGCCTCGTCACACTGCCGACGATCGCCGGACCGGAGCCGAACCGCGCGGTCAGAGCCGCTCCGCGAATCCCGGAGGAGCGCAGGCTCTGCCCCGATCCCGCCTGCCGCCGCCCCGTGGGCACGGGTCTCGACGGCCAGCCGAGCCTGTTGGAGGGGCGCTGCCCGTACGACGGGACGGCCTACTCGTTCGTGCCGAGACTCAGCCGGGGCGACCTGCTGTCGGACCGCTACCGGGTCGAGGGCTGCATCGGGCACGGGGGCTTCGGCTGGGTCTACCTCGCCCACGACGAGCGCCTGAACAACCGTCCGGTGGCGCTCAAAGGCCTGATCGACGCGGCGGACCCCGCGCGGGTCGAGGAGGCCGCCGAGGAGAAGCGGTTCCTGATCGAGCTCAGACACGACGACATCGTCGACATCTACGACTTCGTGACACACGAGCCGGCAGGCGGGTCCCAGCACGGCTACCACGGCTACCTCGTGATGGAGTACGTACCCGGCTACTCCCTGGAGCGCCCGGAGCTGTTCGGCCGGCTGGAGACCGAGCAGGTCATCGGCTACGTCCTGCGCGTGCTCCGGGCGTTCCAGTACCTCCACGACAGCCGGTACCTGTTCTGCGACCTGAAGCCGAGCAACCTGATGGTGTACGGCTCCCGGATCAAGCTGATCGACCTCGGCGCGGTGCGCGAGGCCGGGGCAGTGGGCAGCGGAGCGTACTCGGAGGAGTACATGGCCCCGGAGCTGATGGTCACCGGGCCCACCGTCGCCACCGACCTCCACACGGTGGGCAGGACCCTGGAGTCGCTCTTCCGGTGGTACACCGCCGACCCGGACAGTGCCCGCTTCACCTCGCTGCGCCGGCTCATCAGCCGCGCCACCCATCACGATCCGCAGCTGCGCTTCGCCTCGGCAGCCGATCTGGCGGGCCAACTGAGCGGTGTGCTGCGCGAGTTGGTGTCCCACCGGGACAGTACCCAGTACACTGCGCCGTCACTGCTCTTCGCCCGCTCCACCACGCTGATCGACCCCGGGCTCGGGACGGTGCCGCCGCTCGACCGGTGGACGAGCACCGCGGCGCTGCGGGCGGCGGTCGAGGGCAGCTGCCGCCCGCTCGCCACCGCGCCGCCCACCCCGGTCATGGCGGCGGCCGGGCTGCCCGAGCCGCTGGTCGACGCCCGCGACTCCGCCGCCGGCTTCCTCCGGGCGTCGGTCAGCACCGATCCGGCGGTCGCCCTCTCCCAACTCGCCTCCTACGCCGATCCCGTCCCGGCCTCCGCCCGTGCTTCCTCGCCCGAGGTCGAGTTGCTGCGCTGCCGACTCCACCTGCGGCTCGACGACATCGGGGCGGCGCGCGCCGCGCTGGACCGGGCGAGGGGCCTGTTGCGGCCCGGGTGGCGGCTCAACTGGCACGAGGGGCTGACAGCCCTGGCCGAGCAGCAGTTCGGCGGCGCGGAGAAGATGTTCACCTCCTGCCACCAGATGCTGCCGGGCGAGCTCGCGCCGCAGCTCGCACTGGCACTGTGCGCCGAGTACCGAGCGGCGACCGAGGAGGAGCTCGACGCCGCATCGGCGGCCTACCTGGCGGTGTGGCGGACCGACAGCTGGCACGAGAGCGCCGCCTTCGGCCACGCCCGGACGAGGCTCCGGCGCGGCGACCGGGCCGGTGCCGTCTCGGCGTTGAGGCAGATACCCGACACCTCACCGCACCATCGGGCGGCGCGGATCGCCGCGCTGCGGATTCACACAGGGCGGCTCGGCGCGGGCCCCGGGGGCCTGCCCGACCGAACGGACCTCGCCGAGGCCGAACAGGTGCTGGCCACACTGCCGCTGGACGAACCCGAGCGGCGCCGGCTGGCCACCCTGATCCTGGAGGCCAGGCTCGACCGCCGGCGCACCCCGCGACCGGGCCGGACCCCCTCCGACGACGACGTCACGGAGCACGAGCTCCGGTCGGACCTGGAGAAGGAATATCGGGCGTTCGCCCACGGGGCACCGGACGCGAACCGCCACACCGTTCTCGTCGATCTGGCCAACGCCGTGAGGCCGGTCACCACGCAGTGAACCAGCAGTCCTGGACGGATCGTCAATCTTCCCCTACAGAAGAGGAATTGGCACATGGCCGAAGCACCGAGAGTCACCCTGGAGGCCAACTTCGACAAGTACCGTTCCCTGGACGAACGTGAGGTGCACGTCTACCTCAGCGTGGTCGCGAGCACCGCAGCCGACCGGCGGGCGAGCCCGCCGACCGATGCGCAGTTCGCCGAGGTCATCCTGCTGGACCAATCGGGGTCGATGAGCGATCCGCGCACCAAACTCCAACGTGCCAAGGAGGCGAGTTGCGCCGCCATCGACACCCTGCGCGAGGGAACCCGCTTCGCGGTGGTCGCCGGCACCCACCAGGCAACCATGATCTACCCTCGGGAGTCCTTCCTCGCCCCGGCGAACGCCGTCACCCGCGCGGAGGCGAAGCAGGCCGTCAACCGGATCGCCCCCGGCGCCCAGGGCACGGTCATCGGCGCCTGGCTCGACAAGGCCCGTGAACTGCTCGAGCCGCACGGCGATCTGATCTGCCACGCGCTCCTGCTCACCGACGGACGCAACGAGCACCAGGACCGGTCGGCGCGGTCGATGGAGACCGTGCTCGCCGACTGCCGTTCCGTGTTCACCTGCGACGCCCGCGGTATCGGCGCGGACTGGGAGCCCGCCGAACTGCGACGGATCGCCGAGGAGCTCCAGGGCACCGCGGACGCGGTGCCCGACCTGGCCGACCTGGCGCCCGACTTCCGCGCGCTGATCCGCGTCGCCATGGGCCGCACGCTGTCCGACCTGGCCCTGCGCGTGCGCTGCGCACCGGGAGTGTCGGTGTCCGTCCTCGAACAGGCCCACCCGGTGCTGGCCGACCTGGTCGGCCACCGCCTGCCGCTGGCCGGAACGGCGGCGGCCGACTACCCGACCGGCCCCTGGAGCAGCGAGGCACGCCGGTATGTCGCGACCTTCGCCGTGACCGGCGACCGGACGGTCGGCGCCGAGGCGGAGACCCTGGCTTCCATCGAAGTGGTCACCGGATCGATCGGCACCGAACTGGCCACACCCGTCAGCCCGGTGGAGGTGATCAGCGCGCGCTGGCTCGACCAGCCGGCCCCGGAGACCGTCCTCGGCGCCGATCGGCGCCGCCACGAGCGGGAGAAGGAGCTGTACGACCTCAGATGGCGCGGCGGGGCGCTGTTCCGCCAGGGGGACCGCCACGGGGCGCGCGATGCCTGGGGCCGGGCCGTGGCGCTCGCCACCGAGCTGCGCAACGAGGACGCGCTCCGGCGGCTGGGCAAGGTCGTCCGGGTCGAGGATGCCGTTCGCGGCATGGTCAGCCTGCTACCGGAGCTTGATCCGGACTACGTCCTGCAGGCCATGATGGGCACGGCCACCAGCACCTCGTACGGCCTCTCGCGCACCCCGACGACGCGGGCCGATCCGGCGCCCGGGTTCCCGTCGGCCCCGGGGCCCGACTGCCCGAGGTGCGGCCGGGTCGCGGTGGCCGGCGCACGGTACTGCGAGAACCTCGACTGCGACTACGAATTCACCGGCAGCTCACCGGTGACGGGCGGATGACGGCCCCGCCCGCGGTGGCGCCCGAACCGGTGGCGGACGAACCGGCGACGCCCTCCACGACCGCGCGCACCCTGCGCCGGCTCCGCGGGGCGCTGGTGGCGGGCAGCCTGCTGACCGGGGCGCTGTGCCTGGTGGTGTCCAGCCAGGCACACGGCGGAACCGACGCCGTCGGCGGGCGGGCCGCCCCTGCGGTACTCCGGGCCGAGGCCGCGTACGGCGCGCTCGCGGATGCCCAACGCGCGGCGGTGCACGGCTTCCGGCAGGGCACCGTGGTCCTCGGCGGACTCGGCGAGCAGTACCGGAACGACATCGCCGCGATCAACCAGAACCTGGCGGAACTGGCCGGGGACACCGTGGCGGGCGCGACGGTCACCAGCGATCTGCAACTCGTCGAGGGGCTCGTCGTCAACTACAATGCCGAGCTCGAACAGGCCGCCGCCGACTACCGGCAGACCGGTGAGCTCACCCGCGCCGTGCCGGCCCTGTGGTACGCGACCCTGCAGTACCGGGAGGTCTCGAACACGCTGAACCGGCTGCGGACGGAGGAGAACGCCGCGCTGGCCGACCGGCGCGGTTCGGTGTGGCTGGCGCGCACCGCAGATCTGCTGTTCCTGGTGCCGTTCGCGCTGGTGCTGGCGCTCTTCGCGCGGACACAGTCGGTGCTGCGCCGTCGGTTCCGGCGTCGGTTGAGCATCCGGTTGACGACTGCCGTGCTCGCCCTCACCGCGACGGCCCTGTTGTGCGGTCTGTCGCTCCACGTCTCGGACGGACGCCTGCGCTCGGCCCTGGACGGTCCGTTCGTCCGAGCCGTCACCCTGGCACAGGAGCAGGCGAGCCGGTCCGCCGCCGAGGCCGACGGGGACCTGTACGCCATCGTCACGCAGGCGTGCCCGGCCGCCGGGTCCTGCGGGACCCACCTGGCACCGCAGGCGTCCGGACCCGCGACCGCCGAGCCGGAGCGGACAGGTCACCACCAGGCCGAGGCCGAGGCCGCGTTCACCAGTGGTGCCACCGACGCGGAGGCCTACTCCTCCGTCCTCCTGGCACTTCTCGCGCTGCTGACCTCCGTCGCAGCCACGGCGGCCGCTCTCGCGCTGAATCCGCGCATCGACGAGTACCGGTTCGGAGGCCAGTGATGCGGCAGAGGCGACAGGCAGCTCTCCGGCTCCTTCTGGTCCTCACCCTGCTGGCGGCGTCGGCCGCCTGCCTCGGAGGCTCGTCCGGCCGGCGCGTCCTGGTCATCATGACACCCTGGACCGCCGAGGCCGAGCGGAACTCCTTCCAAGCAGTACTCACGGCCTTCAAGGCCGAGACCGGCATCACCGTCCACGCCTCCCCCACCCGGGCGCTCGACCAGGTACTGCGGGCCGCCGTACAGAAGCGCGAGGCACCGGACCTGGCTGTCATGGCGAACCCCGGGGCGCTGCGCTCCTACGCGCAGCAGGGCGACCTGGTCCGGCTGGACCGCTTCCAGGACAGGGCACTCGGCAGCGGACTCGTCGATCTGCTGAGGTCCGACTACGGCCCCCCGTGGTCCCGCGCCGGGGAGGCCGTGAACGGCGATCCGTACGCGGTCATGGTCAAAGCCTCCGTCAAGAGCCTCATCTGGTACGCACCCCAGCGGCTCGCCACCCAGCCGCCCGACAGCTGGGCCGGCTTGGTGGGCGTCGGCCGGTCGATGGTCCAGCGGGGCGACACGCCCTGGTGCCTGGCCCTGGCCGACCCGCCCAACTCGGGGTGGCCGGGCACCGACTGGATCGAGGACATCCTGCTGCACCAGTCGGGTGCCGACCTCTACACGGACTGGGTCGACGGCAATCTCGACTGGACATCGCCGCAGGTCAGAGAGGCCTGGCAGGCATGGGGCCAGATCTTCACCGCACAGGGCTCGATCCACGGCGGCCCGCTGACCGCGCTCCTGACCGGCTACGGCGAGGGGGCCTATCCGCTCTTCACCGCATCGCCCGGCTGCTACTTCGAGCACGGCGCGCCCGTCACCCCGGACCCCACCGCAGTGACCAAACCCCTCCCGGGAAAGGACTACGACTTCGTCCCGTTCCCCGAGTTCCGGCCGACGCCGACGCCGGCGTACGAGGTGTCGGGAGATCTCGTCGCGATGTTCCACGACTCGCCCGAGGCGGAGCGGTTCATGGCCTTCCTCGCGAGCCCGCAGGCCCAGCAGATCTGGCCGGGCCTGCAGCCGGAGTCGGCTTTCTCCGCCAACCGCGCCGTCGCCACGCGGCTGGCGTCCGGTCACGCCACCGGCAGCGTCGCCCGCCGGATCGACGAGTTGCTGACCTCGTCCGCCATCCTCTGCTTCGACGCCTCGGACAGCATGCCCAGCAGCATGGCGGCCGCGTTCAACCGCGCGGTGCTCGACTATCTGAACGACCCGACCCGACTGCCGACGATCCTCGCCGGGCTGGACAAGGTCCGGGCCGACGCCTATCCGCAGTCGACGCAGAGCTCCGTCTGCGCACACTCATCCCCGGGCCAGGAGGCCAAGTGACAACACGTACCGAATTCGCCCTCGCGTCCGGCGGGACGCTGGTGGTCGAGAGCGAGGACACCGGCACAGGCGTCGCGCCTGCCGGCCGGGGAACTCTGGAGCGAGCGGGCGCCACGGTGCGGGACTCGCTGCACACCGTGGTCAACACGGCATCCGACGTGATCGAAGCGTTCCGTGCCCTGCCACGCCGGCCCGACGAGATCGAGGTCGGGTTCGGCGTCAAGCTGGACGGCAGCGTCGGCGTGATCCTGGCGGGCGGCACCGCCGGCGTCCACTTCAACGTGACGCTCCGCTGGTCCCCCGAGGAACCCGCCGCCGAGGCCGACGAGGAGGAGTGACCGCAGCTGCCCGGTGCGAGCCGCAGGCCCCGGCCCCGCGACTCGCACCAGGCAGCGCGCGGCCACGGCGGGACGCGTCCGAGCAGGCGGCCGGCGGTCTCCACGACGAGCCCTGCCCCGGCCACGCCCGCTCGCGCGGTGCATCGCCCCCTCGGTGAGCCCGACTATCCCGCCCGCCGGGCCCGGTGGGCCGCGATCAGATCGCGGTACCAGGCGTAGGACGCCTTTGGCGTGCGCTGCTGGGTCTCGAAGTCGACGTGGACGAGGCCGAAGCGCTGGTGGTAGCCCTCGGCCCACTCGTAGTTGTCGAGGAGGGACCACGTGTAGTAGCCGCGGACGTCGACGCCCTGGGCGACAGCGGCGGCGAGGGCGTCGAGGTGGCCGGCGAGGTAGTCGATGCGGAAGGTGTCGTCGAGCTCCTCGGTGGTGGAGCAGCCGTTCTCGGTGATGGTGACGGGCGGGAGGGCGGCGCCGTAGCGGTCGCGGAGGCCGGTGAGGAGTTCGCGCAGGCCGTCGGGGACGACGGGCCAGTCGAAGGCGGTGCGGGGGACGCCCTCGATCGGGGCTTCGGCGAAGGGGAGGCCGGGCTCGGTGGGGGCGGCGATGCGGGTGGCGTTGTAGTAGTTGACGCCGAGGCCGTCGAGCGGGGTGGCGGTGATGAGCTTCAGGTCGCCGTCGTGGACGCTGCCGCCGAGGTCGGGGCCGACGCCGTAGGCGGAGAGGTCGGGGTAGCGGCCGAGGAGGAGGGGGTCGGTGAACAGGCGGTTGTGGAGGACGTCGTAGGCCTGTGCGGCGGCGAGGTCGGCGTCGGCGGACGAGGCGGGCCACACGGGGGTGAGGTTGTTGGCGACCAGGACGTCCAGGCCGCGTTCGCGCAGCGCGGCGGCGGCCAGGCCGTGGGCGAGGAGCTGGTGGTGGGCCACCGGCAGGGCGTCGAGCATCAGGGCACGGCCGGGGGCGTGGATGCCGAGGGCGTAGCCGTAGACCATGTGCACAAAGGGCTCGTTGAGGGTGATCCAGGCGGGGACGCGGTCCCCCAGGCGGTCGGCGACGATCGCGGTGTACTCGGCGAAGCGGTACGCGGTGTCGCGGTTCAGCCAGCCGCCCGCGTCTTCCAGGGTCTGCGGGAGGTCCCAGTGGAAGAGGGTGGGCAGCGGGGTGATGCCGGCGGGGAGCAGGGCGTCCACCAGGCGGTCGTAGAAGTCGAGGCCGGCGGGGTTCACCGCGCCCTCGCCGGTGGGCCGGATGCGGGGCCAGGCGACGGAGAAGCGGTAGCCGTCCAGCCCGAGGCCCTTCATCAGGGCGATGTCCTCGGGGTAGCGGTGGTAGTGGTCGCAGGCCACCGCCCCGGTGTGGCCGTCGCGGACGGAGCCGGGGCGGGCGGCGAACGTGTCCCAGACGGAGGGCCCCCGGCCGTCCTCGTCCACCGCCCCCTCGATCTGGTGGGCGGCGGTGGAGGCTCCCCAGCGGAAGCCCGCCGGGAGGTCGAGTCGGTGCGGCATGGCCGGACTCCCTGCTCACGTGGCGGTGAACGCCCATGGACGAACATGAGGGATACTCATGTTAATGGTCGGCGGCCGAAACGCCAGACGCGTCCGACGGGCGGCCGGCGACGTCGGGGGTGGGCGTCCGGCCGGTTGGGGTAGGAGGGGCAGGAAGTGGACGAACCGATCCGACCGCGGAGACGTCCGCCCACTCCGGGGAACGGTCACCGAACAGAGGAGGACACGATCGTGGAGACCTTCACAGGGCGCCCGGGCCGTCGTGCAGTGCTGGCCCTCGGTGCGGGCGCGGCGCTCACGGCGGCGATGCCGGCGGGCGGGGCGGCGCACGCCTCGGGCGGCGGCCCGCCGAGCGGCGACGCGGCGATCAGGAGGCTGGCCGACCTCGAACGGCAGCACGACGCCCGCCTGGGCGTGTTCGCGCAGGACACCGTCACCGGCAGGGCCGTCGGCTACCGGGCCGACGAGCTCTTCCCGATCTGCTCGGTGCACAAGACGCTCACCGCCGCCGCGATCCTCAGGGACCTCGACCGGGACGGCGAGTTCCTCGCCCGGCGGATCCGGTACACCGCGAAGGACGTCACGGACGCGGGGTACGCCCCGATCACGGGCAGGCCCGAGCACCTCGCGAACGGCATGACCGTCGCGGAGTTGTGTGCCGCCGCCATCGCCCACAGCGACAACGCCGCCGACAACCTCCTGCTCCGCGAGCTCGGCGGACCTTCGGCGATCACCCGCTTCTCCCGGTCCCTCGGCGACGGCGTGACGCGGCTCGACCGGTGGGAGCCCGAGCTGAACTCCGCCGAACCGGGGCGGCCGACGGACACCACCAGCCCGGCCGCCATCGGACGCAGCCACCGGGAACTGGTGCTCGGGGGCGCCCTCCTCCCGCAGGACCGACGGCGGCTGACCGCGTGGCTGCGCGCCAACACCACCGGCGCCGCCCGCCTCCGCGCCGGACTCCCCGAGGGCTGGTCCCTCGCGGACAAGACCGGCACCGGCGGCTACGGCACCACCAACGACGTGGGCGTCGCCCGGACACCGGACGGGGCGCACGTCGTCCTGGCCGTCCTGTCCACCAAGCGGGACGCCGCCGCGCCGGCGGACGAACCACTGGTCGCGCGGGCCGCCGCCGTACTGGCGGCAGCCCTCCGGAGTCCACGGGAAGCCATGGCCTGACGCGGCGTCATATTCGTTCCGCGCCACGACCGGAGCCTGCGTCACCCCGGGCCTCAGGAGCCGCACCCGAACCGGTACGTCTGCGCACTCCCGCACGGCGGCGAAGCCCTCTACGCTGTGCGGCATGCCTCTGTTCCGACGGGCCAAGAAGTCCGGCGACCTCGGTAACTCCCCTGTGCCTCCTTGGTGTTCCTGGCTCGGCCCGGCCGAGTGGCAGGCGTTCCAGGACGTACTGGCCGACATCTTCCTCGACGGCAGCGACTCCGGTCCGCCGATGAACTTCGGCGACCGGCAGCACCTGCGGCTCGGCGCAGCCGACGAACCGGGCATCGCGCTCGACCTCGCCGAGATCGCCCGGCTCGTCAGCGACCTGCCCCACGACCAGTGGCGCAGCGCCACCGTCGACTACCTCAACGGGCAGCTCTCCCTGCGCGACCGCCGCGAAGCCCTCTACCGGGCGGGCTTCGACGAGGTGCGCCACCTGCTCATGCCCAGGCTGGTCCGCGCCGACACGGTCGGCGACCACCACGGGTTGGCGCTCTCCCTCACCGGCGACCTGGCGGCCGTCCTCGTGCTGCGCTTCGCCGACAACCTGTCGGCCGCGGTGCCCCCGGCCCAGTTCGAGTCCTGGAACCTCGGCGCGGAGGAGGTGTGGGACGCCGCTCTGGGGAACCTGCGCACCCACCCGGTCGACCTCGACGACGACGGCAAGCCGAACCCCATGGTGTCCGTGGAGGGTGAGAGCGGCTTCACCTGCACCCACGTCCTGCGCGCGCCCGAGCTGCTGACCCGGCCCGCGCCCCTCGGCGTCCTCGCCATGGTCCCCCACGAGGAGTTCCTCTTCCTCCAGGCCGTGGACGGCACCGACCTCCGTATCCAGCTGATCGCCTTCTCGATGGTGATCCGGCAGAACTGGGACGGCGCCTCCGCCGAGCACCGGTTGTCCCCGGACATCCTGTGGGTGCACGAAGGCGAGATCGAGACGGTGACCGTCGAACCCGCCCCTCCCGGCAGCAACCAGCCGGGCGTCATCAGCGGCTCCGAGCGCTTCATCGCGCTGCTCTCCTCGATCCACCCGCCGGACCAGTATCCGGCGGCCTGACCGGCCGGCACGGCCACAGTCACCGGCACCGACACCGGCACCGGCCGGGTCCCCACAGCGTGCGCCCGGACAGGCACGGGCACGCGGGGCGCCGGGCGATGGGGACGGCCGCCGTGAAGGTCGGCCCTACGGCGCGCCGAGTCCGGGCACCGCGTGCACGCTGGGCCAGACGGTGAACACCTCGTCGGTGCCGGTGACCGCCAACAGCCGTTGCATCTGCGGGCCGGGCCCGGCGAGGACGAGTCTGGTCCCCGCCTCCTCGGCCTCCTGGCGGATCCGGAGGAGCGCGTTGAGGCAGGCGGAGTCGACGAAGGTGAGCGGGGCGAGGTCGACGACCAGCAGCACCGGACCGGCCGCCACAGCGCTCGACAGCGTCTCGTCGAGCACGTGCCGGCTCTCGTGGTCCACCTCGCCCTCGATCCGGCAGACAAGCGTCTTGACGGCGTGCTCGCTGGTGGTGACCCTCAGGCGCGCGCCACCCGCGCCCCCGGCGTCGGAGTGAGAGGCGGTCGGGCCGGACATCCGGGCTTCCTTCCGGCAGGGGAAGCGGTACGTCTCCGATCATCCCTCCGCCGCCCCCGGACCGGCCACCCCGACGGCGGCGGGGCGGTGGCGGAACGGCGGCCGGCGGTGACGGAACGGCGGCGGGCGGCGCCCGGGAGGGGGGCGGGAGGGGGAGGTACCGGCGCGAAGACGGGCGGCCGAACAGGGTTCCGGGCGCGCGCCCCACGTCCGCGCGGGTGATTGGCCCGACGTGCGCCGGATGCGGCACAGTGGCCCCATGAGCGCGGACACGAGGAGTCACCAGGCCCCCGGGCGGACCGGTGCCGGCCGGCGGCGGCCGGTGCAGCAGCGCAGCCAGGAACGGTACGAGCGGATCCTCGACGCCTGCGCCGCCCTGCTCGACGAGGCCGGTGCCGCCGCGCTCACCACCAAGGAGGTGGCCCAGCGGGCCCAGGTGCCGATCGGCACGCTCTACCAGTTCTTCGCGGGCAAGGAGGACCTGCTGGCCGCGCTGGCCGGCCGGAACCTCGATCACTACCTGCACCGCCTCGACACCCGGCTGCGGTCCGGGGCGCCCACCGGGACGGCCGGGTTCACCGACCTGGCGGTCGAGGAGTTCGTCGCGATGAAGCGGAGCGTGCCGGGCTTCGGCCAGGTGGACTTCGGGCTGGCCGGGGCGGCGGGGCCGACCGGCGTCCACGACGACCGGCATCTGCTGGACGCCGAGCTGGACAACAACGGCGCCGTCGCGCTGCGCCTCCAGGCGCTCGGTGGCGAGCTGTTCGCCACGACCGACCCGGCGGCACTGACGCTCGGACTGCGCGTGGCGCTGGAGGCGGCGGACGCGGTGCTCAAGCTGGCCTTCCGCGGCGACCCGGAGGGCGATCCGGCGTTGATCGCCGAGTGCAAGCGGCTGGTCCGCTGCTACCTCGCCGAACACCTCGGCCCGCGCTGAGCGGCCGGTCTCCGGGCCGGACCCGCCGGCGGCGACCGGGGGCACCTCCCGGCAGCGTCTCCCTGCGTCGGCGCCCGGAAGCGGCCCCGGCGTCGGCCCGGAGACGACCCCGGGCCGCGGTGCGCCGTTGCGGGCGGGCCACCCCCGCAGCACAGTGGAAGGCAGAACGGCCGCCCGTGCGGCCACCGCTACCCGAGGAGCAAGACCATGCACGCAGCGGTAGGTGACCAGCTCCACGTCCACAGCCGAGCGGTGGGTATGGTCGACCAGAAGGGCGAGATCGTCGAAGTGCGCGGTCAGGACGGCCAGCCGCCGTACATGGTCCGCTTCGAGGACGGTCACACCGGCCTGATCTACCCCGGCCCCGACTGCAACATCGAACCCCGCAAGGCGATCCACTGATCCCAGCGGCCGCCGCCCCGCGCCGCAGCGGCCCGGGGCGGTGAGTCGTGCCGTTCGCGTTCCCTCCCGCACCGCTCACCGGGGCGGCGACCACGACCGCCCTCGCGGCGGCCGACCCGGCGTTGCCCGGGCCGCTCGCGGCTCTCGCACCGCTGCTGGAGCAGTACGGCTACCCGGCGGTGGCGCTATTCGTGCTGCTCGACAACTGCGGAATCCCGGCGCCGGGCCAGACCATCCTCGTGCTGGCCTCCGTCTACGCCGGCACCGGGCACCTGAGCTTCGCCGCCGTGGTGGCGATCGCCTTCGCCGCGGCGGTGGTCGGCAACAGCCTGGGTCATCTGATCGGCGCCACCGGCGGACGCGCCTTCGTCCACCGGTGGGGACCGTACGTGTTGCTCACACCGGCGCGGATGGCGCGGGCGGACGGCTTCTTCGCGCGGCACGGCGGCAAGGTGGTCACGGTCGCCCGGTTCATCGACGGGCTGCGGCAGACCAACGGCATCATCGCCGGCACCACCGGGATGCCGTGGCGCCGGTTCCAGCCGTTCAACGTCCTGGGGGCCGCGCTCTGGGTGGGCGTCTGGTCCGCCTTCGGCTACCTGGCCGGCGCCAACATCGGGGCGGTGTACCGGACGGCGGTGCGGTACCAGCTCTGGTTGCTGGCCGGGTTCGGCCTGCTCGTCGCCGCGCTCGTGCTGCACCGGCTGCTCCGTCGACGGGGTCGCCGGGGGCGGAGCGATGACGACGACGCCGACGACGACGGGGGCGATGTCGGCGACGGCTCCGCACACCCCGAACACTCGGAGGACTGACCGGCCGCTCCGCGGCGCGACCGGTCCCGGCGGGCCTTCCCGTCCCGGTTCGGCCGATTCGGTCTCATTCGGACTCGCCCGGCCCTGATCCGACCGAATGCCGCTCCGACAGCGAAACGTTCGGGGGGTCGGGAAATCCGGGGGTCGGGGAATCCGGGGGTCCGATATCGAGGATTCCGGAGAGGACGCCCCCGTATCCGCCCGACCCGCCGGCAGCGGTGTTCCTCCTCTTGAGGAAGGAGGAACACCACTGCTCGCCCTTCCGTCCGCCTAACGCAGCGGGAAGACCTCGAACGGGACGGCGAACCGGGTGCCCAGCCGGGTGCCGGCCGACCGCCCGAGACTCTCCAGGAATCCGCGCGCGTCGGCCATCGCGCCGCCCAGCCCGGCCAGGTACGCCTTGTGCGCCTCCAGCGAGGCGACGCCGGCGTCGAAGTGGTCGGTGGTGTCGACCGCGTGCCGCGAGTCCGGGGAGGCCACCGCCCAGACCTGGCGGACGCCCTCCCAGGGCTCGTGGCCCTCGGCGGTCAGCTCACGGAAGACCCACCGGTTGCCCGCGTCCCGCACCCCGTCCAGGGTGGCCCGGCCGACGGCGACGTGGTCGGCCTGGTTGAGGAAGACGCCGCCGTACGTCTCGCGGAAGTTGCTGGTGATGACGATGTCGGGGCGGTGGCGGCGGACGGCGCGGGCGATGTCGCGGCGCAGCGGCACCCCGTACTCGATCACGCCGTCCCGGTGGCCGAGGAACTCGACGGTGTCGACGCCGACCAGGGCGGCGGAGGCGATCTGCTCGGCCTCGCGCAGCGGGCCGCACCGTTCGGGCTCCAGGGTGTCGATCCCGGCCTCGCCGCTGGTGACCATGACGTAGACGACCTTCTTGCCCTGCGCCGTCCAGCGGGCGACGGCGGCGGCGCCGCCGTACTCCATGTCGTCGGGGTGGGCGACGACGACCAGGGCGGTCTGCCAGTCCTCGACGACGGGCTCGAAGGGCTCGGGTGCCTGCTGCTCGCTCATGGTGGGTGCTGCCTCTCCGTGGTGCAGGTGTGCGCAGGGATGCGTCCGGTGCGGTCGTACGGTCGCACCGGAGGCGACTCTAGAAGATCATCGGACCGCCCGGTGGGCGATGACGGCCTCCACGGAGTGGCGGCGCACGGAGTGGCGGCGCACGGACGGCCGGTGACGGAGCGACAGCGGACGAGGCCGTCACCGGTGTCGAGGACGACGCGACGGAGAGGGACGGCACGACGGCCTTGCCCCTGACCCGCGCGTCAGGGGTTACCGTCCCCGCATCTCCGCGGCGGACCGACCGCCGCGCGCCGTCCCGTTTCGGAGTCCGCCATGTCCCTCCCCCTGCCCACCACCGCACGCGAGGTCCGGCTCGTCGCCGCGCCCTCCGGCCTCCCCCGCCCCGAGCACTTCGCGCTGGCCGAGACGCCGCTGGCCGCCCCCGGCCCCGGCCAGGTGCTGGTGCGCAACCGGGCCTTCCTGGTCTTCCCCGGCCTGCGCACCCTGATCGGCGGCGAACTGACGGACACTCCGCTGCCGTCGATCGGGCCGGGTCAGGCGTTGTTCGGTCCGGCGCTGGCCGAGGTCCTGGCCGTGGGCCCGGACCGGCCGGCGGACGAGGCGCTCCGCCCGGGCGACCTGGTCACCCACCTCCAGGGCTGGCGGGACCACGCGGTGGGCGACGCGGCCTCGTTCACCCGTGTGGACGGCGCCGTCCCGGACCCGCTCGCACTGCTCTCCCCCGCGTCCGCCGGGTACGGCGCGCTGACCCGCTCGGCCGAGGTCCGCGCGGGGGACGTCGTGCTGGTCACGGGCGCGGCGGGAGCGGTCGGCACGGTGGCGGGGCAGGTGGCCCGGCTGCTGGGGGCGGCACGGGTGATCGGCACCACCGGTTCGGCCGCCAAGGCGAAGCGGCTGACCGAGGAGCTCGGCTACGACGCCGTCCTGGTCCGCGGCGCCGGGCCGTTCGCCGAACAGTTGGCGGCGGCCGCACCGGAGGGGATCGACGTGCTGCTCGACCTGGTCGGCGGCGAGCAGCTCACGGCCGCCGTCGACGCGGCCCGGCCGGGGGCGCGGTTCGCGCTGGTTGGGGCGCTCTCCGGGCAGATGGCGCCGGACCGCCGCGGCGGCAGCTCGCCGGCCGTGGTCGACAGCTTCCGTCTGCTGTCCCAGGGCGTCACCGTGCACGGGTTCGCCGGGCTGCAGCACCCGGACCTGGAGGCGGAGTGGCGGCAGCGGCTGGGGGAATGGCTGCGGGCCGGCCAACTCGTCGTGCCCACCACGGTCGTGTCGGGCATCGAACAGGCGCCGTCGGCGTTGCCCCGACTGATCGACGGTGACGGCATCTTCGGCGCGACGATCGTCGAAGTGTAGCCATGGCGTGAGCGGGAGGACGGACGCGCATGAGGATCGGTGACGCCGCGGCGGCGGCGGGCACGACGCCCAGGGCCCTGCGGTTCTACGAACAGCGGGGGCTGCTGCCGCCGCCCGCGCGGACGGCGTCCGGCCAGCGGAGGTACGGGCCGGAGGAGGTGGCCCGGGTGCGGGTGATCCGCGAGCTGCTGGCGCTCGGCCTGACCGTCGAGGACGTGGCCCGCAAGGCTCACCGGCTCGCCCTGCTCACCGAGGACCCGCCGCGCGGCTGCCCGTCGACCGGCGACCGCGGGCCGGACACCTTCACCCCGGTGGTGCAGCAGCGGCTGGCCGCGCTGGACGCCGAGATCCGCCGTCTGACCCGGCTGCGCGACAGCCTGGCCCGGCATGCGAGGACGCGCGGCGCGGCTGAGCCGACGCCGGGTCAGGAGGCGGACGGCGCAGCGTAGGGGCGGCGGACGGGGCGCCGGGGGGGTGATCTCCGGGCCCCGTCCCAGGGCCCGCCCGGAGCGTCCGCTCAACTTACAGAGACTTCTCTGCAGACATCCCTATGCAGAGAAGTCTCTGCATCTTAGGATTCCGGCATGCCCACCGAGCGGTCCGGCGATCCCGGCTCCCCCGATGCCCGTCCCCCGGCCCCGTCACGACCCGCGGCAACCCCCTCAGCCCCTGAGGCCCCGCCGGCCCCTGCGGCCCCGCGCCCGCACCGCCGCCTCGACGCCCGCAGCCTGCGCGGACTGGCCCACCCGCTGCGGATGCGCATCTTCGAGCTGCTGAACCTCGACGGCCCCGCCACCGCCACCCTGCTCGCCGAGCGGCTCGGCGAGAACACCGGGACGGTCAGCTGGCACCTGCGCCACCTCGCCGAGCACGGGTTCATCGAGGAGGAGACCGGCCGCGGCACCAAGCGCGAACGGTGGTGGCGGCGGGTTCCCGTCCCCAACCGGCTCGACACCGCCGACTTCCGCGACGACCCGGAGAGCCACGGCCCGCTCTCCGTCTACCTCCAGGGGGTGGTCCGGCGCCTCTTCGACCGGGTCGACGAGTACATCTCCGAGGACTGGCCGGACGAGTGGCGCAACGTCGGCAGCATCTCCGACTGGAGCCACCTGCGCCTCGATCCGGCCCGACTCAAGTCGCTCAACGAGGAGTTGGCCGCCGTCGTCGAACGGTACGCCCCCGACCCGGACGCCGCACCCGACCCGGAGGCGCTGCCCGTCGTCGTCCAGCTCCAGTCCTTCCCCCGCCGTCCGCACGAGGCCGTCGGCGCCGGAGCTGCCGCCGGACCGACCGCCGCCGGACCGACCGCCCTCGGACCTGCCGGCGCCGAGGACGGCCCGCGCGACGGGCAGGAGGAAACCCGATGAGCGACGCCCGCGGCGGACTCCTCCGCCGGCACCGCGACTTCCGGCTGCTCTGGTGCGGCGAGACCGCCGGCAAGTTCGGTGCCTCGGTGACCGGCGTGGCCATGCCGCTGATCGCCGTCACCGAACTGCACGCCTCCACCTTCGAGATCGGCCTGCTCAGCGCGGCCGCCTGGGCGCCCTGGCTGGTGATCGGCCTGCCGGCCGGGGTCTGGGTCGACCGGTTACCGCGCCGCCCCGTCATGCTGACCGCCGCGGCCGTCTCGCTGCTCCTGTTCGCGGCCGTCCCGGTCGCCGGGTGGTTCGACCTGTTGAGCACCGGCCTGCTGCTCGCCGTCGCGCTGCTCACCGGCACCGCGGCCGTCTTCTTCCAGACCGCCTACACCGCCTACCTGCCCGACCTGCTCGCCCCCGAGGACCAACCCGAGGGCAACGCGAAGCTCCACGGCAGCGCCTCCGCCGCGCAGATCGTCGGCCTGGGCTCCGGCGGCCTGATCGCCCAGCTGGCGGGCGCCGCCAACGGCATGCTCGCCAACGCCGCGACCTTCCTCGTCTCGCTGCTCTGCCTGGGCCGGATCCGGCACCGCGAGACGCCGGCGGCGCGGACCACCGACCGCGCGCTCGGCCGCGAGGTCGCCGTGGGACTGCGGCTGCTCGCCGGGGACCGCTGGCTGCGCGCCCTGGCCCTGTTCGGCGCCTCCTCCAACCTGGCGCTGATGGGGTACCAGTCGATCCAGGTGGCCTTCCTGGTGCGCGAGGTCGGACTCGACGCCGGCACGGTGGGCGGCCTCGTCGCCGCCGCCGGGAGCGGGGGCGTCGCCGGGGCGTTCGCCGCCCGCCGGGTCGCCGCCCGGACGGGCACCGCCCGGGCGATGGTCCTCTTCGAACTCGGCCTGCCCGTGCTCGCCCTGCTCATCCCCCTCACCAGCGGCGGCGCGGGCGTCCTCTGCTACGCCGTGGGCGGGTTCAGCGTCTCGGCCGGGGTGGTGGCCGGGAACGTCATCAAGTCCGGCTTCCAACAGAGTTACTGCCCGCCCGAGCTGCTCGGCCGGCTCACCGCCAGCACCGCCGTCCTCAACTTCGGCACCATCCCGCTCGGCGCCGTCCTCGCCGGCGTCCTCGGCACCACCCTCGGGCTGCGCCCGGCGATGTGGATCGCCACGGCCGGGGTGCCCCTGGCGGCGCTGATCCTGCTCCTGTCACCCGTCGGCCGCGTCCGCGACCTCCCCACCGGGCGCCGGACCACCGACGGGGCGACCGCACGGCCGGAGGCCGCCGTCGGGGCCGCCGAGGAACCCGGCCGGCCCGCGCACCCGGCCCCGCCCGCCCGGCCCACCCGTACGGCGAACTGACCGTTCGTCCCACCCACCGGCCGGGGCCGGAGACCGGGCCGGACGCCGGGCCGGACCACAGGCCGGACCCCGGGCCGGGGGGACAGGCCGGAGACCAAGCCCCGGTCACGCCCACCGGGCCCCGTCCGCCGACGGGCCGTAGGTTGGCTCCATGGCACGGCGCACCAGGGCCGCCCGGCTCACCCCTCCCAGCTGGCTGACCGCGGGACTGCGCCCGCACCCCGCACCCGTGCCCTGGGCGGCGGTGGCCCGCGCCTCGGTCGCGCTCTCCGCCCCGCTCGCCGTCGGCTTCGCGACCGACCGGCCCGAGTACGGCGCGCTGGTCTCGATGGGCGCGCTGTCCGCCGTCATCGGCGACACCGCCGACGCCTACCGGATGCGGGTCTTCAACATCGCCGTGCCGCAGCTCTTCGGCGCGGTCGGGGTGACGCTCGGCACCCTGGTGTACGGCGAGGGCTGGCCGGCGGTCGTGGTGCTGACCGTGGTCGCGCTGGTCTCCGGGATGATCTCCTCGATCGGCGCGGTCGCCTCCGTCTCCGGGCTGCTGCTCCTGCTCAACGCGGTCGTCGGGGCCGGCCTGCCGATGCCGCAGCCCTGGTGGAAGGCCCCGCTGCTGCTGAGTCTCGGCGGGCTGGTGGTGCTGGTCCTCACGCTGTTCGCCTGGCCGCTGCGCGGCGGCGTGCCGGAGCGGGAGGCCGTGGCCGGCACGTACCGGACCGTCGCCGGCTTCCTGCGCGCCGCCGGCACACCGGCGCACGACGAGCGGCGGCAGGCCGTCACCCAGTCGCTCAACGGCTCGTACGACCTGCTGCTCGCCCACCGCACCCGCCGGCACGGCCGCTCCCCCGGGCTGGCCCGGCTGGTCGCGCGGCTCAACGCGGTGATCCCGATCGTGGAGGCGGCCTCCGCCGCCAAGCTCCGCCCGACCCGGCTCGGCCCGCTGCCGGAGGCGTACCCGGCGGCGGTCCTGACCCTGGCCGACGCGATCGGACAGGGCTCCGCCGCCGTGCCGGCCGACCTCGGACTGCCACCGCCGACCGGGCCGTCGGAGCGGGCCCTCGACCAGGCGCTCCGGTACGCGGCGGCCGTCGTCGCCGAACCCGTGCCCGACCCGCGCGGCCCGCACCGCTCCACCCCGCACGGACCGCACCACGCCGTACCCCACCACGCCGCGCCACCCGCGCCCGACCCGTCCGACGCGGTCCACCCGCCCGACCCGCTCGGCCGGCCGGCCGGCCCGCGGGTACGACTCCGGCGCACGGCCCGGGCGGCCCTGCTCTCCGGTGCGTCCTGGCGGTACGGGCTGCGGCTGGCCCTCTGCATCGGCCTCGCCCAGGCGGTGGTCTCGGTTCTGCCCGTACCGCGCTCCTACTGGGTCGCGCTGACCGTCACCTTCGTCCTCAAACCCGACTTCGGCTCGGTGTTCTCGCGGGCCGTGCTCCGCGCGCTCGGTACCGCCGCCGGGCTGCTGATCGCCGCCCCGGTACTCGCCGAGGTGCCCATCGGCTGGTGGGACGTGCCCACCATGGCGCTGCTGGCGACGCTGATCCCGGCCGTCTCCGCGAAGGGCTACGCGTTCCAGACGGCGGCCATCACCCCGGTGATCCTGCTCCTCTCCGACCTGCTGAACCACCAGGGCTTCCGGCTGGTCCTGCCCAGGCTGTACGACTCGCTGATCGGCTGCGCGATCGTCCTGGTGGCGGGCTACCTGTGCTGGCCCGAGTCCTGGCACACCCGGATCGGCGACCGGCTGGCCGACGCGGTCGGGGACACCGCCGCGTACGTGGCGATGGCGTTCGCCGCCGGGCCCGGCCGGGACCAGACGTCCCGGCTGCGCCACCGGCGGCGGCTCTACCGGGACCTCTCGGCGGTGCGCTCCGAGTTCCAGCGCGCGCTCACCGAACCGCCGCCCACGGCGACGCGGGCGGCGGCCTGGTGGCCGCTGGTGATCGCCGTGGAGCGGGTCGTGGAGGCCACCACCGCGACCCGGGTCCGGGTCGAGCACGGCGAACCGGCACCGCCGTCGGCCGGGGTCGGCGCGATCACCCGCGACCTGGACGCGCTCGCCACCGCCCTGCGGACCGGCACCGCGCTGCCCGGGAGCACCGGTCCGGCCGACAGGTCCGAGCCTCCCGGATCGTCCGGGCCGCCCGAGGACGCGGCACCGCAGGATGCGGACGACGTGCTCGGCCCGCTGCGCCGCGAGGTCCTGGCGGCCTGCGCGATCGCCTCTCCCGTACTGCGCTGAACACCCGCCCGCCCCCGGCGCCCGCCCGCGCCCGCCCCGGACCGGGCCCGCTCAGCCCAGCCCCACCCGCGCGGCCTGCCGCTCCTGGTGCCCCTCGCCGTCCTGGATCCGCCGCCACGGCCGGTCCGCCTCCAGCGCGAACGCCAGCTCCAGCAGGACCCGCTCCCCGCCGTGCGCCGCCGACAGGTGCACCCCGATCGGCAGGCCGTCGGCGGTGGCCCCGGCCGGCAGCGCGAGCCCCGGGCCGCCGGTGACGTTGTTGACCGGCGTGAACGCGACGTACCGGACCAGCCGGGCCATCAGCTCGTCGAACGCCACGTTCGGGCTCAGGTGCCCGATCCGCGGTGCGACGTGCGCCAGCACCGGCGAGAGGACCACGTCGTACGCGTCGAACATCGCCGTGTACGCCTGCTCGGCCCGGCGGAGGCGGCGCAGCACGCCCGGGGTCCGCGTGAACTGGCGGTGGAAGCTGCGCCGGAGCCCGGTGGTGAGGCCGTCCAGCTTGCGCGCCTGGAAGCTCGGGTCGAGCGCCAGCTTGCCGGTGGTCGCGATCAGGAAGGCGATGTACCCCCAGTACATGGTGAAGTCGCGGGAGAACTCCTCGCCGAACGGCAGGGTGGCCGGGGTGACCTCGTGGCCCATCGACGCCAGCCGGGCGGCCGTCTCCTCGACCGCCGCCCGGGTCGGCCCGTCGGTGACGGCGAGCGGGGAGTCGACGACCAGGCCGACGCGCAGCGGGCGGTCGCCCGGCCCCTCGACCAGGCCGAGCGGGGGCAGTGCGGGGTTGCGGTGGTGGCGTTCGGCGGCGGCGAGGAAGGCGGCGGTGTCGCGGACCGAGCGGGTCAGCACGCCGTCGGTGATCAGGTCGATCGGCAGCAGGCGGCCCTGACCGTTGGCGACCATCCGGCCGCGTGTGGGCTTCAGCCCGACCAGGCCGCAGCAGGCCGCCGGGATCCGGATCGAGCCGCCGCCGTCGTTGGCGTGCGCGATCGGGACGACGCCGGCGGCGACCAGGGCGGCCGAGCCGCCGGAGGAGGCGCCCGGGGAGTGCGAGGGCCTCCACGGGTTGCGCACCGGGCGGGCCTCGGCGAACTCGGTCGAGGCGTTGAGGCCGAACTCCGGCAGCCGGGTCTTGCCCAGCACCGACAGGCCGGTGCTCAGGAACTGCTCGGCGAAGCCGGCGGTGCGGCGGGCGGGCTTGGCCCGGAACGCCGAACTGCCCTGGCCGGTGGGCATGCCGCGCAGGTCGACGTTGTCCTTGAGGTAGCTGGGCACGCCGTGGAGCGGCGCGTCCCGGTCGGCGCCGGCCGCCGTGTGCGGCCGTTCGTACGAGGCGAACGCGACCGGCGCGAGGGCCGCGTCGATCCGCTCGGCGCGCGCGGCAGCAGCGGCCGCCAGCTCCGCCGGACGGACCTCGCCGGCCCGTACCAGCGCCGCCAGCGCCACCGCGTCGTGCTCGCCCAGCGCGTCGTCCCCGAACGCGTGCACCCGGTCGTCGGCCATCCGGACTCCCCATCCCTACCAGTCGGTAATACCGCGCGAGCTGAGCAGTCTAGGGCTGGCGGGCCCCGTGGGACACCCCCACGAGAGGTGTCCCAGGGGGGTGCCCCACAGGGGGTGTCACGAGCGACTGCCGGGGCAGACGGGGGGAGAAGCCCGAAGGGCGGGGCGGCTTCGCGGCGGCCGACCGGAGATCCGCTCCGGGCACGATCGCGCCGCACCACCCGTTCGGCCCTCCGACTGCCCAGGACCGACAGCCGGCGCCGCCCGGCAGCCCGCGCACCATCGAAAGCTGGTCACCGCATGCTCGACTACGACGACACCGGATTCCGCCGCGACGGCGCGCCGCACCGCATCGTTTCCGGTGCCCTGCACTACTTCCGCGTCCATCCGGACCTCTGGGACGACCGGCTGCGCAGACTGCGTGCCCTCGGTGCGAACACCGTGGACACCTACATCCCCTGGAACTTCCACGAGCTCCCCTCGGGCGAGGTGGACTTCACCGGCTGGCGGGACATCGCCCGGTTCGTCCGGCTGGCGCAGACGCACGGCCTGGACGTCATCCTCCGCCCCGGCCCGTACATCTGCGCCGAGTGGGAGTTCGGCGGTCTGCCGGCCCGGCTGCTCGCCGCCGGCGGGATGCGGCTGCGCAGCTCCGACCCGGCCTTCCTGGCCGAGGTGGACGGCTGGTTCGACGCCCTGGCACCCGAGTTGCTGCCCCTGCTGGCCGGCCGGGGCGGCCCGGTGGTCGCGGTCCAGGTCGAGAACGAGTACGGCAGCTACGGCAACGACGCCGCCTACCTGGCGCACCTGCGGGACGGCCTGGTCACGCGCGGCGTGGACTGCCTGCTGTTCACCACGGACGGTTCCGAGGACTACATGCAGCAGGGCGGCGCGATCCCCGGCCTGCTCGCCACCGCCACCTTCGGCTCCCGAGCCCCCGAGCGGTTCGAGGTGCTCCGCCGCCAGCAGCCCAAGGGCCCGCTCGCCGCGATGGAGTTCTGGATCGGCTGGTTCGACCGGACCGGCGAGCCGCACCACGTCCGGGACGCCGAGGAGTCCGCCCGCTCGCTGGACGAACTGCTCGCCACCGGCGCCTCGGTCAACCTCTACATGGCGCACGGCGGCACCAACTTCGGCTTCTGGGCCGGTGCCAACCACTCGGGCGCGAACCCGTACGACTCCGGGTACGAGCCGACGGTCACCAGCTACGACTACGACGCGCCGATCGGCGAGGCGGGCGAACTCACGGAGAAGTTCCACGCCCTGCGCGCCGTGATCGGCCGGTACGTGCCACTGCCCGAGGGTGAACTCCCCGAGCTCCCGCCCCGCCTGACGCCCCGCCAGCTCGACCGTCCGACCGGCCGGGCCCGCCTGCTGGACTCCCTCGACGCGCTCTCCGCCCCGGTACGCCGGACCGCGCCCGAGCCGATGGAGAACGTCGGCCAGTCCCTCGGACTGATCCACTACCGCACCCACGTCCCCGGTCCGCGGCCCGCCATGCCGTTGCGCATCGACGGCATCGGCGACCGCGCCCAGGTCTTCGCCGACGGCCGCCCGATCGGCGTCCTGGACCGCAACACCCCGGGCGAGACCGTCCCGCTGGAGACCGGCCCGGCCGGCGTGACCCTGGACATCCTGGTCGAGGCCCTCGGCCGGACCAACTACGGCCCCCAGATGGACGACCGCAAGGGCATCGGCCGCGGCGTCTCGCACGACCGGCAGCGGCTCTTCGGCTGGGAGATCCGCCCGCTGCCGCTCACCGACCTCGACGCCCTGGTCTTCGACGGGACCACCGGGGTGGACGACGGCGTCCCCGCCTTCCACCGCTTCGAGACCGACCTCGACGCCCCGGCCGACGCCTTCGTCGCGCTCCCCGCCTGGGGCCGGGGCCTCCTCTGGCTCAACGGCTTCCTCCTCGGCCGCTACACCCACGAGGGGCCGCAGCGCACCCTCTACGCCCCCGGCCCGCTCTGGCGCGCCGGCCGCAACACCCTGGTCGTCCTCGAATTCGACCGTCACGGCGAGGTCCTGGAGCTCCGCGACCGGCCCGACCTCGGCGACACCACCCGCGCCCCCAGCGCCGACTACTGACCCCTCGGCCCCTGCCGGGGTCGCCGTAGGTCGGCCGGGCGCCTCCGCGCCCGGCCGCCCTCGGCCCGAGGGCGGCCGGGCGCCGCGGAATCTCCCCGTCCGCCCCGGAATCACTCCACCCCCGCCGTGGTTGACGGAGCGGCAGGCCGGTGATCACGGCCCGCGGTCGCCGTCCGAGGGGGAACCATGTCCAGCAGCACCGGTGTGAGCGGGAGCGTCGCGCCCGGGTTCGAGGAGGTACGGGCGGAGTTCGCCGCCGTCGTCGCCGAGGAGCCGGAGGGCGGCGGCGCACAGCTGGCCGTCCACCTGGACGGACGGCGGGTGGTGGACCTCTGGGCCGGCGAGGGGGTGTCCGGCGATTCGCTGTTCGCCCTCTACTCCTCGGCCAAGGGCGCGGCGCACCTGCTGGTGGCGCTGCTCGTGCAGGAGGGCGTGCTGCACCTCGACGAGGAAGTGGCCCGGGAGTGGCCGGAGTTCGCCGCCGAGGGCAAGGCCGGAATCACCTTGCGGCAGCTGCTGGAACACCGGGCGGGGCTGATCGGCGTCGACGGCGGGTTCACCTCCGAGGAGCTGGCGGACGACCGCCGGCTCGCCGAACGGCTGGCGCGCCAGAAGCCGTTCTGGGAGCCCGGTACCGCCTACGGCTACCACGCCTTCGTGATCGGCGCGCTGACCGGCGAGGTGGTCCGCCGACGGACCGGCCGTTCGCTCCAGGAGCTGTTCGAGGAGCGGGTCAGGGCGCCGTTCGGGCTGGACTTCCATCTCGGGCTGCCCACCGAGCTGGAACCGCGTTACCTGCCGGTGCGGCCGGCCCGTCCGGCCCCGGGGCGGCAGGCCGACGGGCCCGCGCCCGACAGCATCACCGGGATCGCCTTCAACCTGAACGCCGCCCCGCCCACCGATCTGGTGGAGTTCGCCAACACCCGCTCGGTCCGCGCCCAGGGCCCGGCCTCCTCCGGCGGGGTGGGCAACGCGCGCGGGCTGGCGGCGATGTACGCGGCGGCGGCGCACGGCCTGGACGGGCGTCCGCCCCTGCTCACGGCCGCGACGATCGCCGAGTTCGGTCCGGTCCGCACCCGCGGTACCGACCTGGTGACGGGCGAGCAGGACCACTTCGGCCTCGGCTTCGAGGCCCAGAGCTCCCGCTACGCGTTCCTCGGGCCGGAGGCCTTCGGGCACAGCGGCGCGGTGGGCGCCCAGTCGTTCGCCGACCCGCGCAGCGGTGTCGCCTACAGCTACACCCGCCGCAGCTTCAGCGCCGGTGGCGGCGGCGGTGCTGCCGAGAACCACCGCCTGGCCGCAGCGGCCGTACGGGCCGCGGCGGTCTCCCGGACCGACGCCGCGCGCAGCGGCACGGCCGGCTGACCCGCGGGCCGGGCCGGGGCGGACGAGCCGGGGCCGGGGCGGGCGGGGCCGGGGCGGGCGGGGCCGGGGCGGGCGGGCCGGGCTCCGCGGGCGGTCGGGGTAGATGGCCGGGACTCCCCCGCCCCGTCCCCAGGAGCCCCGCGTGCTCGACACGACCGACGCCGCCCTCGTCCACGAGCTGCAGCGGGACGGCAGGGTCATGTTCTCGGAGGACCTCTTCGCCGTGGACCCGAAGGCGTTCCTGGAAGCCCGGGCCGACCTGACGGTCGTCGGCGGCGAGGTGGTCCACCGCGCCGACTGACACCCGGGCCGGGTGTCCGGGGC
>NZ_JBHXKE010000080.1:0-35744 GCF_042722765.1 Kitasatospora sp. NPDC058406 | reverse complement strand
GTCGGACGCGGTCCGCTCGCCGGCCGGGCCGGCGGGATCGCTGTCGGCCGCGCCGCCGGGTCCGCCGGGTCCGCCCGGCCCCCCGGTGCCGGGCACCGGGCCGGTGAAGCCGGGCGGGTCGAGCAGGGAGAGGCCGCTGGCGCCGGCGGGCTCGGCGGGCTCGGAGGAGGTCGACGCTGGGTGGGACTCGGTCATGCCGCCACTCCTGACGCGGTGGTACGTGTCACGCGGATCATGCGGAACTCCCATGGACGGCCGTTTGGAGCGATCACGGCCAAAAGGGCGCGTTTCGCCTCGATTCGCTACTACTCGTCATTGATCGACAGCAATGCCACCACTTCTACACAGGCCATTCGGGGCATGTCCAGAGCCATGACAAGGCCGGTGGCCTGTTCGTCCTGCTCCCGGGGACCCGGCTCGGGGGCGTGTTCGGTTTGTGCGCGCGCCGGCCGGTCACCTCCGGGGCGCTCCCGGTCGGCGCCGCGCTCCGGCCGGTTCCCCCTGGTTCTCCCGCGGGTCCTCCTCCGCGTTCCGCCAGGTCCGGACGGCGCCCCTGCCGGGCCCGGACCGGGTTCCCGCCGCGCTCCCACCGGGTTTCCACCGGCAGCGATCCCCGGTGGGCGGCCTGCTCGCGGCCGGTCGCGACGGGGTGTGACCGCCCTGTCGCCCGAGCGCGACGGCCCCGTCGTCCGGGCATGGAGCAGCCAGAAGCGGGCAGAACCGTGAGGACGGCTCCGGCGGCCGTCCGGATCGTATGCTTTCGCCGTCCGCAGGCCGGGCCGGCGGGAAGTGACTCACTCGTACGGTGGAACCAACCGCGCCCGGGCGGCGTCCATCCGGTCGCATACGGGATTCTCGTTCCAAGGGCTGTTCTATTCCGCGGCCCTTTCACATCCTGCTCCACTGCGTGCTCCACGCCCGCACCGCCGATCGCCCTGCCGTTCGCCCTGCCCGCCGCCCGCTTCCGGGCCGGTGCGGCGTTCCCGGACGCGCGCCGGCGGCCCGGTCCGGAGCCCGCGGTCCGGAGCCACCGAGCGGTCACGGAAAGGAACGGGTGCCAATGCGCGACAACCCCATGCGCGACAACCCGAGGAGCCGGTCGGCGGCCCGGGCGTCCCGGCTGGCTGCGGCCCTGACGGCCGCCACCGAGTACCGCTGGCCCGTCGTCCCCGGCACGCAGCTCGTCGGCGGTCACTGCTCCTGCGGTGACCCGGACTGCCCCGTACCCGGCGTCCACCCGCACGACCCGCCGCTGCTCGCGGCCACCACCGATGCCCGGATGGTGCGTTGGTGGTGGGAGCAGCGCTGTCCGGACGCGCCGCCGCTGGTCGCCACCGGCCGGACCGTCTCGGCGGTCAGCCTGCCGGCTGCGGCCGGGGCCCGCGCGCTCGCCTACCTCGCCGCGCTCCGGCTGCCACTCGGACCGGTGATGGCCATGCCGGGCCGGTACGCGATGCTGGTCGCCCCCTACTCGCTCGACGCACTCGGCGAAATGCTGGCCCAACTCCCTTGGGTGCCGGGCTCGTTGCGCTACCACGGGAGCGGAGGCTTCCTGCCGCTGCCGCCGGGCGGCGGTGCGGGCGACCGGGTGCGGTGGGTGCTGCCGCCGCGTCAGGGCGCCGACGGTGGCGTCTGGCTTCCCCAGGTCGGGCCGCTGCTGGGCGAGTTGGTGGAGGCGGCGGTCCAGCTGGACAGCGGTCGGCCCACGTACTGATCGGGCACGGCCCACTCGTTCCGGGGTGGGCCGGCCGGAAAAACAAAAGATCCGGCCGCTGGCGACGGGGGATGCACCAGCGACCGGACTCTTTAGACAGTAACAAGGATCTGCGCCCGCGCCAATTTCCAAGACGCCCTCGCAGCCCGGAAATTGCGGGTCGCGGCGAACAATGTGACGCGTATCACGTGGATCTCCGCGCGCCCCGTCCGCCTTCCGTTCGCCTTTAGTTCAGGGTGACCTGACGGTTCACCAGGTTGGCGCGGGCGCGCCGCTCCTCGGCGGTCAGCGGGGACGGGTCGGCCAGCGTCTCGGCGAGGCGCTCGGCGAACTCGGCGGCAGGCTTCTCGCAGTCGGCCGCGGTCATCGACAGCGGCAGGTCCCAGACCGGAACGGTCAGGCCGTGCGCCCGGAACGAGCCGACCAGGCGGGTGTCCTGACCGAGCGAGGACCGGTCGGCGGCGGTCAGCCGGGCCAGTGCGTCCAGCAGCTGCTCCTCCGGCACGGTCATCACCCAGCGCAGGTGGTTCTTGTCCGGAGTGCCGCACCAGTAGGCGGAGTCGACGCCGGCGAGCTTCTCGGTCGGGATCGCCGAGGCGTTGGCACGCTCCAGGGAGGCGGCCACCTCGCCGGTGGCCGTCTCGGCGTCCTCCAGCCAGAACTCGAAGCCGGTGTGCACGGCGGGCTCGAAGGGGGCGTCCGCGTCGAGCAGGTCCTGCAGCCGGGGGCCGCCCGGGACGGTCCGGCGGGACGGCACGGGGGTGCCGGGATCGGCGGCGAGCGCCAGCTCCAGCGCGTCGGCCAGGTCACGGCTCAGGTCGCCGGAGCCCGACTGGGTCTGCAGGCCCAGCAGGATCGAACCGTCCTGGCGGCGCAGGGCCGGCCAGGCCAGCGGCAGGACGGTCGCCAGCGTCACCGACGGCACCTCGCCGTTGGCGGTGGCGGCCACGCCGGCGGCGAGCGTCAGCGGGACGGTCGCGGCCGGTACCAGCTCGCGCAGCGCCACCCAGTCGGCCTCGCCCGACAGACCCTCGAACGGGCGGTGCACCAGCTCCTGCACCGCGTGCGAGGCCTCGCGGCCGTGACAGGCCTTGTAGCGGCGGCCCGAACCGCAGGGGCAGTTCTCGCGGGCCCCGACCACGGGGATCTCGCCCGTGACGGCGGGGGTGGACTGGCTGCGCTGCGGCGCCTTCTTGGCGGCCTTCTTGCCCATGGTGCGGCTCTCCCGGGGAGGTGGTGATGTGCTCCGGGCAGCCTACTGACGTTCTCCGGGCGCGTGGGCGCACGCCGGGGTGCGGGGGCGCCCGTCCGCCCGGTCCGGGGCCGTGCCCGGCGTCCGGGCGCCGCGCGGGACCGTGTTCACCCGCCGCGCGGGACGGAGCTCAGGCGCTGCAGGGTGTGCCGCCGGTCCGCCTGGCATGGCGGGCCCGGGCGGGCAGGGCCGCCCACACCGTCACCTCGCCGGGCGCGTCGCGCACGCCCCAGTCGCTGGCCAGCTGGTCCACGATGCCCAGCCCGCGGCCGCCGTGCGAGGTGAGTGAGGGGCTGGCCGGCGACGGACGGGTCTGTGCCCCGCCGTCGGTGACCTCCAGCGTGAGCACACCGTCGGCGTGCATCTGCCAGCGGACCAGGACGCCGCCGTCCTCCTCGCCGCCGCCCGTGCCTGCGTGCCCGACGTTGCCGTGCCCGGCGGCTCCGCCGGTGGGCCCGGTGCCGCCGCCGGGGCCGCCCGGTGCGGGGGAGCGGTCCTCGCCCGACCCGGCGGTCCGGGACGGTACGCCGACCAGTCGCGGCTCGACGATCTCGGCCCGGGCGCCGCGCCCGAGGGCGGGCAGCGGGCCGAGCGGTCGCGCGTAACGACACGCGTTGCTCAGCAGTTCCGAAAGGATCAGAACAGCATCATCGATGACCGGTTCCGGTATCTGCCGGTCACCCAGATCTCGACGCAGCCGGCGCCGCGCGGCCCCGACGCTCGCTGGGCCGTGCGGCACTGCCATGGTCGATGAAGTCGGCACTTCACGCGCCACCATCAACGCCACCCCCGGACCTCCTTCAGCGTATGCCGAGGGATGGATGCCCCTTGGCAATACGTCGGAAACGACCGGACGGCGATCCTGCACGGACATTTCAAGCCGGGCGACGGACGGTACGCGGCAGGTGATTCGATGCTCACGCTGCGTCGTGAAAGTGCCGTAATTGCGTCAGAAATCGCTGTCGGAAGGTTTGAGCCCCTACCAAGACGATCAACCGGTCCAGGTGGTTGAACGGTTCACCGCACCGTCCTGTCGGGTGGGGCCGGGTATTTCCGCGGGCGGTCGGGCGCGTCACCGACCGAGCTGGGCCAGCACCTCCGCCGGGCGGTTGGTGATGATCGCGGACACTCCGAGTTCCAGGCAGAGCTCGACGTCGGCCGGTTCGTCCACGGTCCAGACGTGTACCTGGTGGCCCAGCTCGCGCAGCCTGGTCACCAGCCCCGGCCGGGCCCGCACCAGTTCGATGCCCGGCCCGGCGATCCGCGCGCCGCCCGGCAGCGGCGCACCCGGGCGCAGCCGTCCGCGCAGTGCCAGGCCGCGTTCGAACAGGAACACCCGCGGGTACTCCGGTGCGGCCGCGCCCACCCGGGCCAGCGCCAACGAGGAGAAGCTCATGATCCGGGCCCGGGACCGGCCGTTCTCCCCGGCGCCGCCGATTCCGAAGCGGTCCAGCGTCCGCAGCAGCTCGGACTCCACCCGGCCGCGGAACCGGACCGGGTGCTTGGTCTCGATCGCGAGGTCCACCGGGCGCCCGCAGTCGGTCACCAGCTCCAGCAGGCTCTCCAGCCGCAGCACGCCGCGCAGCTCCGGGTCGTCGCTGGGGCGGCCGGTCTTCCACGCGCCGAAGTCGTGCGCCTCCAGCTCGGCCAGCGTCATCGCGGAGACGGTGCCCCGGCCGTCCGAGACCCGGCCGATCCGGCGGTCGTGCACGCAGACCAGCTGCCCGTCGGCGGTCACCCGGACGTCGCACTCGAGCGCGTCCGCGCCCTCGGAGAGCGCCCGGCGGTAGGCGGCGAGCGTGTGCTCGGGCAGGGCGTGCGAGGAACCGCGGTGGGCGATCACCTGGACGGGCGGCGCGGTGCGCGCCGTCGCGGGCGAGAGGTCTGGGCTGGTCACACCGTCCACGATAGGCCGCGGAAGTGACACGAAAGCGAAGACGGCCCCAACCTGCGGGGCCGTCTTCGGGTGTGGAGGTGAGCGCGGGCGAGCGCGCCGTTCCGGGTGCGCGAGCCCCGGCGCGGGTCAGCGCCCGACGGTGCGGGTCAGCGCTCGACGGTGCCGGGGGCGCCCGCGCCGCCCGTCGTGCCCGGGGCGCTGCTCCGGGAGAGCGGGGTGAGCGCCCAGGTGACCAGGGCCGGCACCAGGAAGCCGAGCAGCGAGGCCGAGGTCCACTCCTGCGGGGTGAAGTGCAGCGCCTCCTGGACAGAGGTCCAGAAGTCGGTCCACCAGCTGGCGATCGCGGTCGGTGCGATCAGCTGGTAGGTGGCGAAGCCGAGGGCCCACGGCAGCAGCATCAGCCAGCGGGACGGCGCGTCGGCGGAGAGGTTCCAGCCGCGCCGGCCGGCCCCGAGGAAGTAGTCGACCACGAGCACCGCGAACATCGGCACGAAGATCGAGCCGATCAGGCCCAGGAAGGCGTAGTACGAGTCGGTGAACTCGGTGATCTGCAGGGCCAGCACGGTGATGAGCACCCCGGTGCCCCCGGTCAGCACCCGGCGGTCGACCTTCGGCAGCAGGTTGTGGATCGACATCGCGGTCGAGTACACGTTGGCGAACGACTGGTCGGTCTCGCGGAGCACCAGCACCAGCAGGAACAGCCAGCCGGCCCAGACGCCGAGGAAGGAGTCGAAGATCCGGGTGGCGTCCCCGTCCGCCTGGAGCAGCGCGAACAGACCGAGCACGTAGCACCAGACCTGCGCCACGGTGTAGCCGGAGAAGCTGCCCCAGAACGCCGAGCGCGGGGTGCGCGAGTGCCGGGTGTAGTCGGCGGCCAGCGGTACGAAGGAGATCGACACCGCGATCATCGCGTCGGTCGCCTTCAGGAAGCCGTGCCAGTTGCCCGCGCCCGGGTCGGACACGCCGTTGCGGCCCAGCTGGACGGTGAAGTACACCATCGCGACCGCCACCGCCGCGGCGACGAAGCGGCGCAGCACCGCGATCGCGCCGAGCGGCCAGATGGTCAGCGCGGTGGTGACGGCACCGGCCAGCACGACGAACACCCAGCGGTAGCCGCCGGTACCGACGACGGTCTGCGCGCCCATCGCGATCACCAGCAGCTCGTACACGCCCCAGCCGATGCACTGGACGATGTTGAGCACCGTCGGCACGTACGAGAGCCGGGTCCCGAACAGCCCGCGCAGGTTCGCCATGGCGGGCGCGCCGGTGCGGGCGCCGATCAACGCGGCCACCCCGAGCATCGCGGTGCCGACCACGGTGCCGGCCACGATCGCCGTCACGGCGGCGGCCAGCGACAGCTCGCTGCCCGGCGCCCCGAGCACGGTGGCGGCGGTGGTGAAGCCGATGAGCGAGACGCCGAGGTTCATCCAGAGCGCGAAGTGGTCGCGGAAGCGGAGCGTGCGCGGCGGCTCGGTGTCCAGCACCAGCGGCGCCTCCACACGGGCTCCGGCCGGTGCCGCGGGGCGGTCCAGGACGGCGGCACCGGCGGGACCGGCGGGACGGCCGGAATCGGCCGCCCGGGAACCGGGGACGGTGCCCCCGGCGTCCCCGGAGGGGGGCAGACCCTTGGACGCGGGCGTACCCGAGGACGAGGATGGCGAAGCAGGCGGCATGGCCGATACTCCCTACGCCGGCATTACCCGGACAGGTTCCGGCGGTCTGCGCCCCCTCGACGCCCGCCCGCGGATTCCGTGGCGTACGGTCGACCGGCGCACTCTCAGCCTGGTGGGTCCAAGCTCCCGCGTGTCAGTTGTGAGCGACAGGCTAACCGGCACGGCGGAGAACGCCAAGGCCAGGGGGCCCGGGGGCCGGGGCCGACGGAGTGCGGCAGGGGCGCGGCGGGGGTGCGGCAGGAACGTGGCGGGAGTGCGGTGGGGGTACGAAGGGGCTGTGGCCCGGGCGCGGAGCCGGCGCGCAGGGGGCCCGCGGGGCCGGATGTTCCGGGGTTTGTCTGGCCGGCCTAAGGATTCTTATGACTTCTTCAGAAGCCTCCTTACGGCAATCGAATCGAGTGTGCGAAAAACTATGGTTGTTGGTCCTGTCAGCTATGGAGGTCGTCCGTGAGCACCGAGCGCGAGGTTGGGTCCACCGGGCCGCAGGGGGAGCAGCCCTCCGGCGGCCAGGGGGTGGTGGTTCCCGGTCCTGACGGTCCGGCGCAGCAGTCTGCGGCCGTCCCCTCCCCCGTAGCGACGCCCGCTGCCGAACGGTCCCCGTCCGATCAGGCCGCTCCGGCCGCCGACGGCGGCAACGGCGGCAACGGCGGGTTCACGCCCACGCTGGCGTTCAGCAAGGTCAGCGCCCCGGAGCCGGCGCCCGCCGCCCCGGCGCCGGCCGCCGACGCGGGGTACCTCGACGCCCCGCCGCCGGTCCTGCCGCCCGCGCCGGCCGCCCCGGTGGCACCGGCCGCGCCGGTCGGCAACCCGTACGCCACGCCGGCTCCCGGCACGCCGGTCCCGCCGGCCGCCCTCGCCGCCCACGACCCGTACGGCGCCCCGGCCGCGCCGCAGGGCCACGGCGCGACCGGCCAGCACCACCCGTTCGGCGCCGGCCAGCCGCTCGGCGGCTGGGCCGCGCACGACATCACCCCGGGCGGCCCGGGCGCGCCCGGTGGCCCCGGCGGCCCGCTCGGCTACCCGTCCGAGTACCCCGGCGCCCCCACGCCCGGCGGCCCGCGCAAGAAGCGCGGCGGCCTGATCGCCCTGGTCGCGGCCGTCGCCCTGGTCGCGGGCATCGCCGGCGGCGCGGTCGGCGTCGTCGTCGCGGACCGTGACGACAAGGGCGTCAGCGCCGCAGCCGACCGCACCAGCACCACCGTCCAAGCCAACAACTCCCAGAAGAACGAGGCCGCCCCGGGTTCGGTGGCCGGCATCGCGCAGAAGGCGCTGCCCAGCGTCGTCACCATCAAGGCGCAGGGCAACGGCGAGTCGGGCACCGGCACCGGCTTCGTCTTCGACACCGAGGGCCACATCCTCACCAACAACCACGTGGTCGCGCCCGCGTCCAGCGGCGGCAAACTGACCGTCAAGTTCGCCGACGGCTCGTCCTACAACGCGTCCGTGCTCGGCCGCGCCGAGGGCTACGACGTCGCCGTCATCAAGCTCGACAGCCCGCCCAAGGGCAAGCTGACGCCGCTTCCGCTGGCCGACTCCGACAAGGTCAACGTCGGCGACTCCACCATCGCCATCGGCGCCCCGTACGGCCTGGAGTCCACGGTCACCACCGGCATCATCAGCGCCAAGGACCGCCCGGTCGCCTCCGGCGACGAGACCGGCGCCCAGTCCTCCTACATGAACGCCCTGCAGACCGACGCCTCCATCAACCCCGGCAACTCCGGCGGTCCGCTGCTCGACTCCGGCGGCGCGGTGATCGGCATCAACTCGGCGATCCAGTCCAACGCCTCCAGCAACGGCCGGGCCGGCTCCATCGGCCTGGGCTTCGCGATCCCGGTCAACCAGGCCAAGTGGGTCGCCGAGACCCTGATCAAGACCGGCAAGCCGGTGTACGCGAAGCTCGACGTCCTGCGCAACGACGACTACAAGGGCGACGGCGCCCAGATCCAGACCCGCGACATCCAGGGCACCCCGGCCGTCACCCCCGGCGGCGCCGCCGACAAGGCCGGCCTCAAGCCGGGCGACGTCATCACCAAGCTCGGCGGCAGCCCGATCGAGAACGGTCCCGCCCTGGTCAGCAAGATCTGGACGCACAAGCCCGGCGAGACCGTCGACGTCGAGTACACCCGCAACGGCCAGACCCTGAACACCAAGGTCACCCTCGCCGAGCGCGTCGGCGACAACTGACCCCACCCCGCCCCGAAACCCGGTGCACCGAAGCCCGCCGGACCCGTTAGGCTGACCTCCGCCTGGAGAGCTGCCCGAGCGGCCTAAGGGAACAGTCTTGAAAACTGTCGTGCGGTGACCCCGTACCGTGGGTTCGAATCCCACGCTCTCCGCTGGTTGGAGAAAACCACCTGCTCAAGGCGGGTGCCGGAAGCTTCCGGCACCCGCCTTCGGTGTTCTCGGGGGTGGGGGGAGGTGGGGCCCGGGGGAGCAGAGTTGTCCCGGTTTCACCTGAACGGGGGGTTTGGGGCCGAGGTGTCCTCGTGTGGGGGTGTGCGTCTCGTTTAGCCGGATGCAAGGGGCGGACTGCCCTGGGCCTGGCGAGGAGAGACGGATGGCCTGGTACCCCGGTGCGGAGAAGATGGAGCTCCAGCCCGAGTCGGACGAGCAGGCGGCGATCACGCCGACGCAGGTGATCTTCCACAGTGTGGCGGCGCCGTGGACGCCGCGGCGGATGTACGAGTACTGGCGGGACTCGACCAACCTGGAGTCGCACTTCGGGGTGGGGTACGACGGCTCGGTCGGTCAGTTCGTCGGCACCGAGACCCGCGCCGACGCCAACATGCGCGCCAACCGCCGGGCCGACGGCACCGGGGCGGTGAGCATCGAGTCGGCGAGTGACGACCGGAGCACCGACCCGTGGACGGACGCGCAGGTGAGGGCGCTGATCGCGCTCGGCGTATGGCTGCACCAGCGGCACGACATCCCGCTACGGGCCTGCCCGTCCTCGGACGCCGCCGGGTTCGGGGTGCACCGGATGTTCCCGGAGTGGTCGGACGGTGGGACGGCCTGCCCGGGGGAGGTTCGGGCCCGGCAGTTCCGCGAGGTCGTGCTGCCCGGCATCGTGGCGGAGGCGGGCGGCGGGGCGCCGGTGCCCCCGCCGCGGGCCGATTCCACCGGCCCGGCCCGGTACCGGGTGACCCTCAACGGCCTGGAGTACGGCTACGGGGCGCACGGGCCGCACGTCCTGGAGGTGGGCCAGGCGCTGGTCCGGCAGGGCTTCGGACGGCACTACCAGTCCGGGCCGGACCAGGACTGGCGGGACGCCGACACCCTCAACTACCAGGATTTCCAGCACAGTCTGGGCCTGTCGGGGCCCGACGCGGACGGGGTCCCGGGCGAGGGGTCACTGCGCAGGCTGCTCGGCCGGCTGCCCTCGCCGCGGCGCGTCTCGCTGGCCCACGTCGTGGCGGCGGCGCGTACCGATCCGGGGGCCGAGCAGGGCCATCAGACGTACGGCGGCGAGGTCCGGATCGTCGAACAGGCGCTGGCCGACGAGGGGTTCCTGGAGCAGCGCTGGGTGGACGGCTCGCTCGGCACCCGGTCGGTGCAGGCGTACGCGGCGTTCCAGCGCAGCCTCGGCTACTCGGGCGGCGACGCGAACGGGATCCCCGGGCAGCGGAGCCTGCAGGCACTGGGGGACCGGCGGGGGTTCGACGTCACGGACTGAGCGGCGGGGACGGTCCGGGCACGACGACGGCGAGAGGGCGACCGGGAGGAGTACGGGGAGGAAGGCGGGGAGGAGTGCAGGGAGGGCGGAGTCCCGCTGCTTGACCATGACACGGTGTGAGGGTCTGCACTGGAGGCATCATGTTCAACATCGGAGACTTCGCCAAGCACGGCCGGGTGTCGATCCGCATGCTGCGCCACTACGACGCGATCGGGCTGCTACGCCCGGCCCGGGTCGACCCGGTCAGTGGCTACCGCTGTTACGAGGCGGCCCAACTCGCCCGGCTCAACCGCGTCATCGCCCTCAAGGACCTCGGCTTCACGCTGCAGCAGGTGCGGGCCGTCCTGGACGAGGAGGTGGGCGCGGCCGAGCTGCGCGGGATGCTGCGGCTGCGGCGGGCCGAGCTCGCCGCAGCGATGGCGGCGGACGCGGAGCGGCTGACCCGGGTCGAGGCGAGGCTCCGGACGATCGAGAGCGAGGGGACCATGTCCACGCACGATGTCGTGGTGAAGCGCGTGCCGTCGGTGCGGGTGGCCGAGTTGACGGCGGTCGCTGCGAGCTACGAGCCGGAGGACGTCGGGCCGGTGGTCGGGCCGCTGTTCGCGGAGCTCTGCGGCAGGCTGGCGGCGGCCGGAGTGGCGGAGACGGGACCGTCCGTCGCCTGCTACGAGGACCTCCCGGACGGGGACGGGGCGGCGGTGCTGGTACGGGTGGCCGTGCCGGTCGGGGCCACGGTGGAGCCGGGTGGGGAGCACGGCTTCGCGGTGGTCGACCTGCCGGAGATCGAGGAAGCGGTGACCGTGGTGCACCGCGGTTCGATGGACGACACGCTGGGTTCCTTCCAGGCGCTGGCGCGGTTCATCGACGAGAACGGGTACCGCTCGGCCGGGTACGCGCGGGAGCTCTACCTGGAGTGCCCGGACGACCCGGCCGGTTGGGTGACCGAGCTCCAGGAGCCGGTGGGCCGGGCGTAGGCGCCGCACCGGTCGGAGCTTGCCCTCAAGCCGGTCGAGGGTCCTAGCGTCGGCCGGCATGACGATCACCGGTGCGACCGCGCCCGACGGAGCCGGCAGCCCGGGTAGCCCGAGCGGATCCGCCGACCGGGGTGGATCCGCCGACACGAGCCGTCCGGGCCTGCCGGGGTCCTACCTGATCTGGCTGGCCGGTACCCAGGTCGGGGCGTTGGGCGACGCCGCCCTGTACTTCGCCCTGGGCTGGGCCGCGGCCGCGCACGGCGGCGGCGCGGCCGGCCTGGTGCTCACGGCGATCACCGTGTCGCGCACGGTCCTGGTCCTGCTGGGCGGTGCGGTCGCCGACCGGTGGGGCGCACGCCGGGTGATGCTCACCGGGGACGCGGTGATGCTGGCCGCGACGCTCACCCTGGCCGTGGCGGCGGGCGGCCGGGGCACACCGCTCCGGCTGCTGGTCGTGGCGGCCGTGGTGGTCGGGGTGGTCGACGCGTTCTACCTTCCGGCGAGCGGGTCGATGCCGCGCCGGCTGGTGGAGCCGGGGCAACTGCCCCGCGCTCTGGCGTTGCGTCAGGCCGTTTGTCAGATGGCAGCGTTGCTCGGGGCGCCGATCGGCGGGGCGTTGGTCGCGGTGGGTGGGCTGCCGGTGGCGGCGCTGGCGGACGCGGTGAGCTTCGCGGTCCTCCTGCTGGTGCTGCTGCGGGTGCGGGTCAGGGGGGACGCGGAGCTGGCTCCGGCGACCCCGGAGACGGCCCCGGCGAAGGGCGGGGCGGGGGAGCGTGGGGCGGAGGCGGCCGTCGTCGTTCCCGGGCTGCTGCGTGAGGCGGCCGCAGGGGTGCGGTCGGCGGCGGGGGACCGGCTGCTGCGGGCGGCGCTGCTGCTCGCCGGGGCGGCGGCGGGGGTCCTGTTGCCGGTGGGCTCGCTGCTCGTGCCGCTGCTGGCGCGGGAGCACGGGTGGGGTGCCGGTGCGGCCGGCCTGGTCACGGGCGGGCAGGGCGCGGGCGTGCTCGCCGTGGCGGTCCTGCTCTCGCTGCGCGGCGGTCGGGGCCGGGGCGGTTCGCGTCGGAGGTCGGGGAGGGCCGCGTCCGGGGCGCGGTCCGGGGTGAGGTCCGGGGGCGGGCCGGGGGCCGTGGCGGGGGTCGGGCTCGGTGCGGCGGCCCTGGGCGTCGCGGTGCTGGCCTGGGCGCCGGACCCCGGGGTGGCCGTGCTGGGCGGGGTGGTGACGGGGGTGGGGTCGGGACTGTTCGCCGGCCGGCTCGGCCCGCTCGTCCTGGCCGCCGCGCCGGTCGGCCACCTGTCCAGGGTGCAGGCACTGCTGACGCTCGTGCAGAGCGCGGCGCTGGTGGTCTCGACCGGCCTTCTCGGCCTGCTCGCCGACGCGGCCGGCGCCCGGGTGCCGACGGTGCTCTGTGCGTCGGCCACCGCCGCGGCAGGGCTCGCCGCACTGGGCTCCAGGGCGCTGCGGCCGTCCGGCCGTCCTGAGCGGTAGCCGGTAGCCGGTAGCCGGGCGCTTGGGAGCCTGGGTGCTTGGGTGCTTGGGTGCGTGCGGGTGGGGCGCGGAGCTGCGTACTTGCCGGGTGGCCGGGCGCCGGGCAGAGTGCGAGAGCCGGACGCGGTCGGAGGGCCGGTCCGGAGCGGTGGCCCGTGGTGCTGCCCCTGCCCCGCACGGCACCAGCACGACGGCGGCGAGGGAGACCGGGGCGCCGGCACGTTGACGGAGCGACACAGCGGCGGCACCGGTGCGGCAGGCCCGGGCCGCGCGGGCGGAGGCGGCGATGAGTGATCTGACGGACCGGCTGGCAGAGGGTCTCCCTCCCGGAGCGCTGGCGGTGGACCCGGATGTGACGGCCGCCTACAGCCGCGACATGGCGGGGTTCTGCGAGGCCGGTGTCCCGGCCGTGGTGGTCTTCCCGGAGACGGTCGAGCAGGTGCAGCACGTCATGCGGACCGCCACGGCCCTTCGTGTCCCGGTGGTCCCGCAGGGGGCGCGGACGGGGCTCTCCGGTGCGGCCAACGCCGTGGACGGCTGCATCGTGCTGTCGATGGTGAGGATGAACCGGATCCTGGAGCTCGATCCCGTGAACCGGATTGCGGTGGTCGAGCCCGGTGTGGTGAACGCCGAGCTCTCCCGGGCGGCGGCCGAGTCGGGGCTCGCCTATCCGCCCGACCCGTCGAGCTGGGAGTCCTGCACGATCGGCGGCAACATCGGCACCGGCGCGGGCGGGCTGTGCTGCGTGAAGTACGGCGTGACGAGCGAGTACGTGCTCGGGCTCGACGTGGTGCTGGCGGACGGGCGGTTGCTGACCACGGGGCGCCGGACGGCCAAGGGCGTCGCCGGCTACGACCTGACCCGGCTGCTGGTCGGCTCGGAGGGCACGCTGGGCGTGGTGGTCCGGGCGGTGGTGGCGCTGCGACCGGCGCCCGAGCCGCAGTTGGCGTTGGCGGCGGAGTTCCCGAGCGCGGCCGCGGCGTGCGACGCGGTCTGCGAGGTGATGGCGCGCGGTTTCACGCCGTCGCTGATGGAGCTGATGGACGCGGTGTCGGTCCGGGCGGTCAACGAGCTGGGGCAGATGGGACTTCCGGAGTCGACCCGGGCGCTGCTGCTGGTGGCCTTCGACGGTCCGGACCGGGTGGACCGCCTGGCCGCCGTGGGGGATCTCTGCCGGGCCGCGGGGGCGACCGAGGTGGTGCCCGCCGACGACCAGGCGGAGTCGGAGATGCTGCTGGAGGCCCGCCGCCTTGCGCTGCCCGCCCTGGACCGGCTGGGCACCACGATGATCGACGACGTAGCGGTGCCGCGTTCACGGTTGGCCGAGATGCTGGCCGGCGTCGCGGTGATCGCCGAGCGGCACGGGCTGACCATCGGGGTGGTGAGCCACGCGGGGGACGGGAACACCCATCCGATCGTCATCTTCGACGCGGCGGACGCCGAGCAGACGGCGCGGGCGCAGCGGTCCTTCGACGAGATCATGGCGCTCGGGCTGGAGCTGGGCGGCACGATCACCGGGGAGCACGGGGTCGGGCTGCTCAAGCGCGAGTGGCTGGCGCGGGAGCTCGGTCCGGTGGCGTGGGAGCTGCAGCGGCAGCTGAAGGCGGTCTTCGACCCGTTGGGCATTCTCAACCCCGGTAAAGCGATCTGATCGGATTCCCGGCCGATCGGTGAATCACCGGATTGTCAGACTGTCGCAGAATGGCTCACTATGTCGACACGGTAGCGCGACCGAACTTTCAGGGGGCGCGTTCAGGGATGTTCCGCGCCAGGGTTGTGCGCCGGGTTCTCCGTGTGCTGCCCTTCGTGCCGCCCCTGGAGCTTCGATCGTGTCCGACCGTTCGGGCGATGCGGCAGGTCGGTGGCGGTGTGTCGGCGCGCTTTCCGTTTGGGCCCGGGTTATGCACCGGGCTGCTGGATATCACGCTAAAGGGCGAAAAGCCTGCCGGGAGGTAGTGCTTTGTCGATTTGTTGCGGAAGTCTTTCCCTCGGCGTCGCAGCCCGCAGGTGTTCGTCTGGCCGGCGAACTCCCGCACACATTGCACGATTTACCGTTTCTTGGAGGCTCTCATGGCTCGCATCCGTACCCGCAAGGTGGCCGGTCTTCTGGTGGCGGCCCCGCTCGCGGCGGGACTGCTCCTCGCCGGGGCCGGTGCCGCCGCCGCCGACAACGGCGCGCTCGCCAACGACGGGTCCAACAGCGGGGTGGTGTCCAACATCGGGACCGGCAACATCTTCGGCTCGGTCGACGGCAACTACGTTTCGAACCAGCAGACGGCCACCGGGGCCGGGGCCTCGAACCAGGCCAACACCCTCGCGGTGAAGGACAACTCGGGGGCCATCCTGGCCGGCCAGTCCAACAAGAACTTCAACGTCGTCTTCGCCCCGATCTTCAACTGAGCGCCGATGGACCGTGAACCATCGCCGGCGGGGGCGCCGGAGGTGGGTGGTCGTGGGTGAGCTGAGCATCCGCGGCGGGGTTCGAGGCAGACAGTGAAGTGAATCGAAGCGAAGCGGTCGGAAAAGATCGCGAGATGCGTAGCCGGGTAGCGGAAAGGGTCACCGCGAACCGGTCCTGTGGGCGGCACCGCACGTCGGTGCCGCCCACGGGCGCGTCCGGACCGGTGCGTCGAGCACTCGGCCCGCCCCCTGTGCCCGGGACGGTGTCCCGGAGGGAGCCCTCATTCCAGGGCCCGCGCCCGGGTTCGTCACCGTGCGGCGGTACGGTTGCGCTCCGACAGCGCACCCCGCGCGCCCGGGCCCCGGTGGCCCGCCCGTTGCGGGACTGCGGCAGCGGCAACCGGAAGGAAGGGCGCGATGGCAGCGGAGGAGGAGGGCCTGACCGGTCCGGGCGGGACCAGGCCGGTACCGGGCCCGGAGTCGGGCCGCGGGCAGAACCCGCAGCCTGCCCCGGAGGCGGCCTCGCAGCCGGCCTCGCAGCCGGTCCAGGGCCCGGCCGGGGCGCCGGGGACGGAACACCGGCCCGAGCCCAGGTCCGTGCCCGAGCTGCTGCTCGGCCGTCCGCCGATGACCCGCCCGCTGCCGACCTTCGACGCCGAGGCGGCCCCGGCCGAGCCCGGCCCGCTGTTCGTCGACTGGCTCGCGACCGCGCTCGACGCGGGGGTGCTGGATCCGCAGGTGGTCACGCTCTCCACCGTGGACGCCGACGGCATGCCGGACGCCCGGGTCCTGGTGCTGCGCGACATCGACGCCGCCGGCACCGGCTGGGTCTTCTCCGCCGCCGCGGACAGCCCGAAGGGCCGCCAGCTCGGCGACCACCCGGCCGCCGCGATCACCGTCTACTGGCCGCAGCTGGGCCGCCAGGTGCGGGTCCGCGGCACCGTCGAGCGGGCTGCCGACCAGGTCGCGGCAGCCGAGTTCGCGACGCGGTCCCCGGCCGCCCGGATCGGCGCGCTGGTCGGTCGCCAGAGCGAGCCGCTGGCCTCGCCGGCCGAGTACGAGGAGGCGGTGGCGGTCGCCCGTCGCCGGCTGGAGGCCACCCCGGACGCGGTCGCCGCGGGGCACACGGTCTACACGCTCTGGGCGCACGAGGTGGAGTTCTGGCAGGGCCACGCGGAGCGCCACCACGTCCGCCTCCGCTACACGCGGACCGGGCCGGTGCGGACACCGGAGTGGTCCCGCACCCTGCTCTGGCCGTAGCGCCCCGACGCCGTGAGGCCGTGGCGCCGCGATGCCTCAGGGCCGCAACGCCGTGAGGCCGTAAGGCCGTAAGGCCGTAGGAGAACGGGCCGGGGCGCGCACCGAGTGGTACGCGCCCCGGGCCCGCCGGCCGTCTCCCCGGCGGCCGTTCCGTCGTCGACAGGTCCGTCGTCGACAGGTCCGACCAAGCCGGTCCAAGCAGGCCGGTTCAGCGCCGGTTCAGCGCCGGCCGGTCAGTGTGGCCCCGACGCTCGCGGCCACCACGCAACCGATCCCGGCCAGCTGCGCCGCACCCAGCAGCTGCCCCAGCACCACCAGCCCGACCAGCGCGCTGACCGCCGGCTCCAGGCTCACCAGCACGCTGAACACCCGCTGCGGCATCCTCCGCAGTGCCGTCATCTCCAGCGCGTACGGGATCACCGGCAGCAGCAGCGACACCCCGGCGACCGCGAGCAGCAGCATCAGCGGCGAGGCCCCCGGTTCGGTCAGACCGTCCCAGGCCTCGCCGAGCCCGAACGGCGCGACCACCAGCGCGCCGACCGTCATCGAGACGGCCAGTCCCTGGAACCCCTGGAACGCGGCCCCGACCTTGTCGGTGAACAGGATGTACGCGGCGTAGCAGGCGGCCGCGCCGAACGCGTACATCAGACCGACCGGGTCGAGCCCCGACCCGCTCCCGTCCCCGCCCTCGCCGAGCAGGGTCAGCAGCGCCACCCCGCCGGCCGCGAGCAGCGCCCAGAGCAGGTGACTGGCACGGCGGGCGAAGAACAGCGCCACCGCGAGCGGGCCGAGGAACTCGATCGTCGCGGCGGTGCCCATGGGCAGGCGGTCGATCGCCCCGGCGAACAGCAGGGTCATCCCTGCGGAGGCCATGCCGAGCAGTCCGGCGGCGGCCAGGTCGCGCGGGTGGCGCCCGCGCAGCTGCGGCCGGGTGACGGCGAGCAGGACGACCGCCGCGAAGCTGAGCCGGAGGAAGGTCGTACCGCTCACCCCGAGCGGACCGAAGAGCGGCTTGGAGAGTGCGATCCCGGTCTGCACCAGGAACATCGCGGTCAGACAGAGGAGCGGCGCCGGGATCCGCTCCGGGCGCCGCAGGAAGTTCGGGAACCGTCGGCCGGACGGTCGGCCGGGTCGTGCGTCCGGCGGCAGCCCGTCTCCGGGGGCGTCGCCTCGTCGCCGGCCACCGCGCTCGCCGGCGGGATCGCCCACGGGGGCGGGCGGCATGGCAAGGACCTCGGCGACGGCTGCGGCCGACGGCGGGGCGGCGGTTCCGGTGGGGTTGGGCGTGGGCATGCTGGCGAGTTTGCCGTAAGGAGCCACTGGGCAGCAAGCTCGTTACAAAAATCGGGACGGATACGGACGGGTGCGTCCGAAAGGGTGAGCTTCCAGGGCGCGTGCGGCGCGGCAGCCGCCCGTGCCCGACGGTCCGTCAGTATCAAGGCGGCGTGCGCTATCTCCGCCCTGCGGCCATCGCCGCCGCCTCCCTCGTCCTCCTGCTGGCCGCCGGCGGGCCGGGCGCGAGCGCCGACGAGGCCGCTCCGGCGGCCGCCGCCGTCCCCCGCATCCGCCCCACCGTCCTCCCCGACCGGTTCGGGCCGCCGGCCCTCCGCACCCGGGACCTCTACGCCGGTGCCGCCTTCGACGCCTGCACCGCGCCGCCGCTGGAGACCCTGCGGGCCTGGCGCGACAGCTCGCCGTACGGCGCGCTCGGCATCTACACCAGCGGCGGGCAGCGCGGCTGCACCCAGCCGAGGCTCACCGCGGACTGGGTCCGGCAGGCCCGCGAGATGGGCTGGCGGTTCCTGCCCGTGCACGTCGGCCTGCAGGCGCCGTGCAGCGAGCTCAAGCGCAAGCCGAAGCGGATCGACCCGGCCCGGGCCGTCCAGCAGGGCCGGGAGGAGGCGGCCGAGGCGGTCGCGGGACTCCGGGCGGTCGGGATCGGCGAGGGCAGCCCGGTCTTCCTGGACATCGAGGCGTACCCGATGCGCGACCCGGCCTGCGGTCAGGGCGTCGTCGACTTCACCCTCGGCTGGACCGAGGGCCTGCACACGGCGGGGTTCCGGTCCGGCTTCTATTCCAGCCTCGACTCCGGCATCGCCGATCTCGCGGCCGCCGCCCGCGCCGGTAGCTCCCCGCTGCCCGACACCCTCTGGTACGCGCGCTGGGACGACCACGCCGACACCGTCGGCGGCGGACCGCTCACCTCCGACCTCTGGGCCGACCACCAGCGCGTCCACCAGTACCGCGGCAACGTCGAGGAGACGTACGGCGGCGCGACGCTCACCGTCGACCGCAACCAGGTCGACGCCCCGTTGGCCGGCTGACCGGCCGGCAGTCGTGCCCCGCCCGGGTCGGACAGCGGCCCGACGGCAACGGTCCGACGGCAACGGCCCGACGGCAACGGTCCGACGGCAACGGTCGACGGCAACGGCTCGACCCGTGCCGCCGCCCGGCGAGGCCCGTCGGCGGTCGGCGGTCGGCGGACCGCCCCCCGCTCACTCCCGCAGCGTGAGCGCCAACCACCCCTGCCCGTGGCAGTAGCGGCAGGTCTCCGGGATGTACCCCGTCCCGGTCCGGTCCGCCCGGACCCCGACCCGCGCCTGCGTCCGCACCCCGCCCGAGCAGCACGGGCACGGCACCCGAAATTCCGCCGGCCCCCGCCCCACCCGTCGTTCGCCACGTCCGTCACCCATGCCCCCAGTATCCCGCCCGCCCCGCGCGCGCCACCGGGCCTTCCGGACTGTGGTACCGGGCCGACCGCCCGGGCGGCGCGGCGAGCGCCCGGGCGGGACCGGGACGAAGTCGTGATCGGGGCAACGGGGTCGGGATACTGACATCGGGCAGGCGGCGGGGCACAATCGGGCTCGGCTGCCCGCGTTACCGCCCAGTAGCCGGCCCGCTGGCCGGGGGCGGTTCTCAGGGGCAGCAGCCGCCGCAGTGCCGCCCAGGTCGAGGAGGACCCGTGTTCAGCACGATGCAGGACGTACCGCTCACCGTCGCCAGGATTCTTGAGCACGGGTCGACCATCCACGGGCGTTCGACCGTCACCACCTGGGACGGGACCGGTCCGGTGGTCCGGACGTACGCGGAGGTGGGGGCGCGGGCCGCGCAGCTGGCGTGCGCGCTGCGGGACGAGCTCGGCGTGACGGCGGACGACCGGGTCGCGACGCTGATGTGGAACAACGCGGAGCACCTGGAGGCCTACCTGGCGGTGCCGGCGATGGGCGCGGTGCTGCACACGCTCAACCTGCGGCTGCCGGCGAACCAGCTGTCGTTCATCATCAACCACGCCGCCGACCGGGTCGTCCTCGTCAACGGCACCGTCCTGCCGCTGCTGGCCGCGGTCCTCCCGGACCTCAACCCGACGCTCAGGCACATCGTGGTCAGCGGGCCCGGCGACCGGTCCGTGCTGGACGGCTTCGCGGGCACCGTGCACGAGTACGAGGACCTGATCGCGGGCCGGCCGTCCTCCTACCCCTGGCTGACGGACATCGACGAGCGCCGGGCTGCCGTGCTCTGCTACACCTCCGGCACCACGGGTGACCCGAAGGGCGTGCTCTACAGTCACCGCTCGGTCTACCTGCACTGTCTCCAGGTGAACACCGGGGACAATTTCGCCTTCACCCCCCGCGACGTCGCGCTGCCGGTGGTCCCGATGTTCCACGTCAACGCGTGGGGCATCCCGCACGCCGCCTTCATGTCCGGCGCGAGCCTGCTCATGCCGGACCGGTTCCTCCAGCCCCGGCCGATGGCCGAGATGATCGCCGCGGTGCGACCCACCGTCAGCGCCGCCGTGCCCACCATCTGGAGCGGCTTGCTGGACGAGCTGGACGCGGGGGACTACGACACCTCCAGCCTGCGCATGGTGGTCATCGGCGGCTCGGCCTGTCCGCCGGCGCTGATGGAGGGCTACGAGGAGCGCCACGGCATCCGGGTCGTGCATGCCTGGGGCATGACCGAGACCTCGCCGCTCGGCTCCTTCGCCCAGCCGCCCGGCGGCCTCACGCCGGAGGAGGAGTGGCCGTACCGGGTCACCCAGGGCGTCTTCCCGGCCTCCGTCGAGGCACGGCTGATCGGCCCCGGCGGAGAGCGGATGCCGCACGACGGCGCCTCGGCGGGCGAGCTGGAGGTGCGCGGCCCGTGGATCGCGGGGGCGTACTACGGGGGCGCGGACAGCGACCCGGAGCGCCCGGACGATAAGTTCTCCGAGGACGGCTGGCTGCGCACCGGTGACGTCGGCACCATCACCCCCGACGGCTACCTCACGCTCACGGACCGGGCCAAGGACGTGATCAAGTCCGGCGGCGAGTGGATCTCCTCGGTGGACCTGGAGAACCACCTGATGGCCCACCCCGAGGTCGCCGAGGCCGCCGTGGTGGCAGTCCCGGACGAGAAGTGGGGCGAGCGGCCGCTGGCGACGGTGGTCCTCCGCCCGGGTGCCACGGCCGGGCTCCGGGAGCTGCGGGCGTTCCTGGCCGGTCGGATCGCCTCCTGGCAGTTGCCCGAGCGCTGGGCGATCGTCGGGACGGTGCCGAAGACCTCGGTCGGCAAGTTCGACAAGAAGGTGATCCGCGCCGACTACGCGGCGGAGCGGCTGGACGTCACCCTGCTCGGCAAGGAGTAGGGGACGGCGGGCGCGACGAACGGCGAGCGGACCCGGCGAGCGGACCCGGCGAGCGGGCCCGGCGAGCGGGCCCGCGGGGGTCAGCCCGCGGCGGCGACGCCCGCCTCGCCCATGGCGCCGATCCGTCCGAGCAGGTCGACGATCCGGGACTGGACGTCGTCGCTGGTGGAGCGCTCGGCGAGGAACAGCACCGTCTCACCGGTGCGCAGCCGGGGCAGCTCGCGGGGGTCGAGGTCGACCGAGGTGTAGACGACCAGCGGGGTCCGGTGCAGCCGGTCGTTGGTGCGCAGCCAGTCGAGCAGGCCGACCCGGCGGCGGCGGATCTGGAACAGGTCCATCACCACCAGGTTGGGCTGCACGCTGCTGGCCCGGGCGACGGCGTCGTTCTCGTCCACCGCGTGCTCGACGTGCATGCCGCGCCGTTCCAGGCTGCCGATCATGGCGGCGGCGATGTCCGGGTCGCCCTCGACCAGCAGGACGCGGGGGGCGTGGTTCTCGCCGTCGCGCGGGGCGAGGGCGCGCAGCAGGACGGCCGGGTCGGCGCCGTACGCGGCGTCGCGGGTGGCCTGGCCGAGGCCGGCGGTGACCACGACCGGGACCCGGCTGTTGAGCGCCGCCGTGCGCAGCGACTGCAGCGCGGTGCGGGTGATCGGGCCGGTCAGCGGGTCGACGAAGAGCGCGGCGGGGAAGCCGGAGACCTGGGCGTCGACCTCCTCGCGGGAGCGGACGATCACCGGTCGGTAGCCGCGGTCCTGCAGCGCCTGGCGGGTGGCCGGGTCGGGTTCGGGCCAGACGAGCAGGCGGCGCGGCCCGCCGTCGGCGCCCGGGGCGGGCATCGACGTGTACGCGGCCTCGTCCTGGGCGGTCGGTGCGGCGGGCAGTTCGGCCATCACCCGCGGGGCCGGCCGGTTCGCGGCGACGGGCTGCGGTGCGTCGGGGGCGATGGCGACCGGGCCGAGCGGAGTGGCGCCGGGCGCGCCGAGCGGGCGCGGCGGGGCCAGCTCGCCGAGTCCGGTGCCGACCGGGAGGGGGCTGTCCTCCCGCTGGTCGCCGGGCGCGGACGGGCCGGACGGGGACGCGGAGGGGAGCGCGGGCAGCGCGGACGGTGCCGGCGGGGCGCCGTCCGGCGTGCCGGGCGTCTCGGCGCCGGGGCCGGGCGGGACGGCCAGGCGGCGGCGCCGGCCGGTGGGCGCGGCGGCCGGTTCGGGCTGTGCGGGCGCGGGGCCGGCGGGCAGGGCGTGCTCCAGGCCCGGGTAGAGAGGGGAGTCGGTGACGCCGGGCAGGGCGAATCCGCCGGAGGAGTCCTCGGCGCCCGGCAGCGCCCGGCGCCGACGGGACGGCTTGGGCTCCTGGCCGGTGTCGCCCTCCGGGGCGGTGGCGGCGGTGGCGTCGGTGGGTGCGCCGTCGGTGCCGGCCTCGGCCGCACCGGTGCCCGGGCCGAGGGCGAAGGGGCCGCGGGGGCCGGCGTCGCCGCCGGTGTCCCGGACCGGGCCGCCGTCGCCCCGCGGGCCGGTCTGCCGCTCGGGGTGCTGTCCGGCGTTCTGTTCGGCGCGCTGGTCGAGGTGCCCGGCCTCGACCGGTACCGCGTACGCCGTGCCGGACCGGCCGTCGTCCTTGCCCCACGGGTCGCTCTCGGGGCCGGCCGGGCCGCCGAGGCCCTGCCGCCCGTACGCGGGGTCGTTGCCGGTGCCGTTCCACTGCTCGGGGACGGCCCGCTCGATTCGTGCCGGGGCGTTCGGCCACTGGTCGGCGGGTACGGCCGGATCGACGGGGCCGGGGGCGGCCTGGGGTCCGCCGGGCGCGGCGCCGTGGTTCACGGACGGGTCGGCGGACGGGTCGGCGGACCGGTCGGACGGCCCGGAGGCGTGTCCGGGGGACGGCCGGTCCGCGGCCGGGTCCAGCGGAGCCTCCTCGACCGCGGGTCGGCCGCGGCGGCCACGGCGTTCGGCGGTCGGCTCCTCGGCCGGGACACCTTCGGCGGCGGCCCGCTCAGGTCCGGAGAGTCCGGCAGGTCCGGCAGGTCCGGCGGGTCCGGTGCTCCCGGAGGGGACGGAAGCGATGGAAGGGTCGGAAGGCCCGGCCGCCCCGGCCGGACCGGCGGGCGCGGCGGCCGTGGCCGGCCCGCCCTCGGACCCGGCGGCCGGCTCGGCCGCCGGCGCCCCGGTCGGCTCCTCACTACGCGCGGTGGGCAGTTCCGGGATGCCCGGCAGGTCCGGCAGGACGGCGCTGTCGCTCTCCTTGGGCCGGTCCGAGCGGCCCTCGGCACCCGCGCGCTCGGCGGCGGCCTTCGCCGCGGCCGGGTCCAGCGGAAGCTCGACGACGTACGTGGTGCCGGCGCGGCCCGGAAGCTCGTGGGGCTGGAGCACCCCGCCGTGGCGCTCGACCACCGCGCGGGCTATCGGCAGGTGGACGGGGCTGCCGCCGCGGCCGGGGCCGCGGATCTCCACCCGGGCGACCTCGCCGCGCTGGGCGGCCGCGAGCACGACCATCGGCGCGTCCCCGCCGCCGGCGGGCAGCGCGGTCCCGCCGGCCGGGTTGAGTCCGGGCGCGGTCAGGCCGGGGGAGGGGAGGGCGGGTTCGGCGTCCAGCGAGAGGCCGACGCCGCTGACGTCGGCGACCAGGTGGGCCAGGGCCTGGGCGAGCCGCTGCTCGTCGGCGATCACCTCGACGGCGGCGGCGTGCACGGAGAACCGCACCCGGCCGGCACCGACCAGTTCGCCGGCGTGCTCGACCGCCCGGCGGACCACCTTGTCCAGGGCGACCGGCACGCGCTCGGCGGCCTTCTTCCCCGCCTTGTCGTCCGGCTTGCCCTCGGTGGACGAGCCCGGGCCGTCGAAGCCCAGCGGGCCGTTGCCCGTGGCGCCGGCGCCCGTGGACCACTCGCCGGCCTCGGAGCGCTGGTGGGCGAGCACACCGTCGATCAGTTTGCCGAAGCGGCGGCACTCGTCGGCCAGTCGGCGCAGGGTCCAGTTCGCCTCCGGCCAGAGCTGGCCCGCGGGGTCGGCGGCGAGCGTGTCGATCCGGCGGTGCAGCGCGGTCAGCGCGCCGCCCAGTTCGCTCTCCAGGACGGCGGTGAGGTGTTCGTTGCGCGCGACCAGGGCGAGTTCGCGGCTGCGGTCGGTGAAGGTCATCACCGCGCCGACCAGCTGGTCGCCGTCCCGGACGGGGGCGGTGGTGAGGTCGACGGTGACCGGCCGGCCGTCCTTGCGCCAGAGCACGGTGCCGCGCACCCGGTGCTTGCGGCCGGAGGTCAGGGTGTCCAGCAGCGCGGACTCCTCCAGCGCCAGCGGGGTGCCGTCGGCCCGGGAGTGCTGGATCAGCGGGTGCAGTTCGCGCCCGCCCAGCTCGCTGGCCCGGTACTCCAGGATGTGCGCGGCGGCCGGGTTGACCAGGACGCAGCGGCCTTCGAGGTCGACTCCGAGCACGCCCTCGGCGGCGGCCCGCAGGATCATCTCGGTCTGCTTGTGCTGGCGGCGCAGCTCCGCCTCGACGCCGAGCCGGCTGGAGAGGTCGCGGACCAGCAGCAGGAGCAGGTCGGAGGAGCGCGAGCCCTCGCGGTAGGGGTCGTAGGGCGCGAGCGGGGAGAGCGCGTAGCCGCGGCTGTCGCCGGTGCCGTCGTCGGCGAAGTCGTTGCCGGAGACCTCGACGGGGAAGGTGCTTCCGTCGGTGCGCCGCGCGGTCATCCGGACCGGCCGGTCGAGTGCGTCGTCCTCGCGGGCGGCCGGGCGCATCGAGCCGGGGATCCGGCTCGGGTCGAACTCGGGCAGGAGGTCCAGCACTCCCATCCCCACCAAGGATGTGCCGGGCGTCTGGAGCGCGTGCACGGCGGCGTTGTTGGCGTCGACGACCGTGCCGTTGCTGTTCACCAGGAGCAGTGCGTCGGGCAGGGCGTCGAGTATGGCGGCGAGGCGAGCAGCGCCTCGGATCGGCCTGCTGCTCACGTCGACAGGTCTCCTCGGCTCAGGGCAGCTCTCTCCGGAGAAGGCAGTATCTCATTCTTCTTTGCGGCGGGGACGACCCGCCTAGTAACGTGGTCGGCGGTTGGTGCCGGGCCCCCGGGTTGTGGCATCATCACAGGCACAGGGAGCGGGTCCGCGCACGCGGGCTTGGTCCATGTGGAGGAGGCTTCGCCTAGTCCGGTCTATGGCGCCGCACTGCTAATGCGGTTTCGGGGTTATTCCTGATCGAGGGTTCAAATCCCTCAGCCTCCGCCAGACGAAGAGCCCCGCCGACGAGTCCGTCGGCGGGGCTCTTCGCGTCTCCCGGTCCGGGTCGGTCCGGTCCGTCCGGACCCGTCCGGCCCCGGCCGGGCTCGGGGGAGGGCCCCGACGTGCCCGTACCCCGGTGCCCGGTGCCCCGCTACGGCGCCCGGATCAATCGATTTCGCCCCGCGTCGCAGGTCATGTAATGTTGTCCCCGCACCGCCCCGCTGGCACGTTCACCAGGGCGAGCGCTCATAGCTCAACGGATAGAGCACTTGACTACGGATCAAGAGGTTGCAGGTTCGAATCCTGCTGAGCGCACCAAACCCCGCAAGACCGGGTCCGCCCGGCACTTGCGCTCATAGCTCAACGGATAGAGCACTTGACTACGGATCAAGAGGTTGCAGGTTCGAATCCTGCTGAGCGCACCAGAGAGAAGCCCCCGGCCCCAGGCCGGGGGCTTCTCCCGTTCCACGGCGGGCCGGGCGGTCGGCAGGGGCGCTCACCCCAGGTCGGTCCGGTTGATCCAGGGGACGTCCCGCTGATCCAGGAACCACTCCGAGGAGGTCAGCGGTCGGGCCCGGTTGAAGGTCACCGGTGCCGGGTCGTGCCGGATCAGCGCGGGATCGGCGCCCAGTTCGGTGAGGAGCGCGGTCAGCGAGGGGGCGAGGCCCGGCGGGCCGCTGAGGTGGACGTCCCAGCCGGACCAGCGGCCGTACCGGGCGAGTGCGTCGCGGACCGGGGCGTCGGCGTCGGCGTCGTCGCGACCCTCCCCCCGCGCCGGGGCGGTCGGCAGCACCCGCAGCCGGGCGCACCGGGCGAGCAGCCGTTCCACCGCCGGCAGGTCGTACTGCTCGGCCTGCGAACGGGCGGCCAGCACCACGGTGACGTCGCGGTCGGCGGGGCCGGCGGCGAGTTGCTCCAGCAGCGCCCGGGTCTGTCCCCAGCCGGTGCCGGCGGCCACCGCCAGCAGCGGGCGGCGTGAGTGCGGGTCGAGCACGGCGTCGCCGAGCGGGGGGCCGAGCCGCAGCAGTTCGCCGGGGGCGGCGTCGTCGACGAGTGCGGTGCTGAGCAGCCCGCCGGGCACCCGGCGGACGTGCACGTCCAGGGTGCCGTCGGAGCGCGGCGCGTTGGCGATCGAGTAGGGGCGCCAGACCTTCGGCACCCGGGGACTGCTGAGCGTGAGGTACTGGCCGGGGACGAAGGGGTACGGGCGCATCGGCATCAGGGTGAGGACGACGATGTCGGCTGCGGCCCGCCGGCGGGTGGCCACCTCGGCCTCCCACCACGCGGGGACCTCGGGCCGGACCCCGGCGGCCGCCCCGGTCATCGTCCGGGCGATCACGGTGTAGGCCTCGGTCCAGGCCTTCTCGATCTCGGGCGTCCAGGAGTGTCCGGAGAAGTGCCGCAGGGCGGCGATCAGACTGGCCCCGACGGCGGGGTAGTGCTCGGGCGCGGCCTGGAACTTGCGGTGGTCGCGCCCGAGCGCCCGCAGGTACCCGGTGAGCTGCTCGGGGTTCTCCATGCGGAGGACGATCTGGGTGAGTGCGGCGAAGAACCGGTCCCGCTGCTCGGTCATCTGGGCGGGGAAGAACGCCCGCACCCCGGGGTTGCGGGCGAACAGGTGGGCGTAGAAGTACTTGGCCATGTGGTCGGCACGGCGCTCGACGACGGCGAAGCTGGCGCGGATGACCGCGGGGTCGAAGGGCACCGCGGCGCGCCCTAGGAGTGCTGCGCGGTGGTGAGCGCCTGGCCCATGGTGTCGCTGATCACGCCGTAGACCGCGGTCCAGGACGCCTCGGTCTCCTCGGTCCACGCCTCGCCGGCGAAGTGCGCCAGGGTGGCGAGCAGGCTGGCGCCGACGGCGGGGAAGTGCTCGACGAGCGCCCCGTACCGGGCGTGCCGGGCACCGAGGTCGCGGAGGACGCCGACCAGCGTGTCGGTCTCCTCCAGATGGGAGACCACCGTGCCGAGCGCGGCCCAGAGCCGGTCCCGCTGCTCGTCGATGTGCTCGGCGAACAGGCCCCGGACCCCGGGGTGGTGCTCGAACAGGTGCTGGTAGAAGTACTCGGCGACGACGGCGCCGTGCGGTTCGACGACCGCGAAACTGCTCGTGATGAGAACGGGGTTAATGGTCACGGGCCCCGACTCTACTGAGCGGGCCGGTAATTCGAACAGAGTTGTCTGATGAATGGTCAGATACTGGTCCGTGGGAACGGGTCGGATTCGCCGGGATTCCCCGCGATACGCCGCCTAATGGATGAAATGCAGCCCTTTCGGGTACATCCCGTCCTGCCGGTCGGAGGGCCGCCAATCGGGTGTCATGCGGCCAATAGCGCAGGTGTCGCAGTATGACCGGCCCAGGATCGTGATTCCGTTTTGTCAGATCTTGTGTCCAGACTGCCCAGAGATCCCGGTGAACCCGGCGATGCCGGCAGCCGATACCGAAGGAGAGCCGGATGAGCCGACAGTTCCCGGCCGTGGCCGGCACCGCAGCGGTCCTCGCCGCCGGGCTGCTGATCGGCTGGAACCCACCGCCCTCGGCCGCCCAGCAGTCCCCCGGTACCTGGTCGGGGGAACAGCGCGCGGTGCTGCCCTCCGGACTCTCCGTCCACCTCGATTTCGCGGCCTCCCCCGGGGCGGCCGTGATCGCCGAGCCCGGGGAATTGGCGGACCGCGCCGGCGGCGGCCGGTCCGCCGCGCTCTACACGGACGGAGTTCGGCCCGGAGATCCCGCCCAGACCTTCCGGATCTCCGAGAACCGTCCGCAGGCGGACGGTTCCTGGAGAACCGTCGGGACGCTCCGGCTGACATTCTCCCGGGCCGTCCGCAATCCCCGGCTGCACGTCAGCGGACTCGCCGTCGTCGCCACCGGGAAATCCGGCTCCACCAGTACCGCGGCCCGGCTGACCCTCACCGGCGGCTCGCCCGGCGGGCCCACCCTGGTCAACCGCACGGACTGGCCCGGCTGGACGGCCGACGGCAACGTCCTGGCCCCCGCCGGTGCGGACGGCACGTCGGACGGCACGGCCGGGTCCGCCGCGGAGGGCAGCCTGGAGCTGGCCGGCACCTTCACCTCGGCGGTCTTCCGGGTCGAACAGCGCACCACCGCCCGGGCCGGTTCCACCACCGCACCCCTCCCGCTCACCCTGGCGTCCACCGTCACCCTGGACGAGGGCGTCGGCACCGCCCCGCAGGGCTACGGCAACGCCTCCCACCTGCTCTCCGACCTCTACCTCGGCGGCGACGCCGCCCAGGCGGCCCGCGCCGACCGGCGGCCGGCCTGGCTGTTCCGACGGCCCGACGCGGGCCGCGCGGGGGAGCCGACGGGAGAGCCGACGGGGGAGCCGACGGCCCCGGCCGGCGAGTCGCAGGTCCGCACCGGCCGCGGCGAGGAGGACCGCAGCGTCCGGTCCAGCCCGCCGCCGCCCCAACTCCAGCCCGGGCGGGGCGAGTACCAGGGCGCCGACCCGGCGGTCAGCTACCCGGCCGAAGCGGCGATCGGCCGCTACTACCGGCTCGCCGTCCCGGTCGCGGTCGGGGACGCCCCCGCCACCCTGGCGGGCTGGATCGACTTCGACCGCAACGGCCGGTTCGACCCGGTCGAGCGCGTGCAGGCCGAGGCCGCCGCCGGGGAGCGCAGCGTCACCCTGGAGTGGACCGTCCCCGGCAAGGCCGCGTCCGGGGAGACCTGGGCCCGGCTGCGGATCGGCCGGGACGCCACCCAGCTCGTCGAGCCCGGCGGGTTCGCCGACTCCGGGCAGGTCGCCGACCAGCGGATCCGGCTGACCGTCGGGGCCTCCCGCCCGGAGATCGCCGAACCGGTCGACGGCACGGCGGTCACCGAGACCCGCCCCCGGATCTCCGGCGACGGCGCGGTGGCCGGCGCCACGGTGGAGATCCGCGAGGGCGACACGGTGATCTGCCGGACGAAGGTGGCCCGCGGCGGCGGCTGGTCCTGCCGCCCGGACACGGCCCTGTCCGGCGGCGCGCACAGCCTCGCCCCGGTGGAGACCACCGCCGGCGGCCTGGTGCTGCGGGGCGAGCCGGTCCGGATCACCGTGAGGACCGCGCCGCCCGCCGCCCCTCTCCTCGCCCTTCCCGAGTTCACCAACGACCCGGGACTCCAACTGACCGGCACCGGCGAGCCGGGCAGCACCGTGACGATCACCGACCAGCCGGCCGACGGGCACGCCGCCGACGCGGCCGACCTGTGCAGCACGGCCGTCCGCTCCGACGGCGCCTGGTCCTGCCTGCCGGTGGAGAACCTCGCCGACGGGCGGCACCGGCTCACCCCGGCCGCCGCCGACCTCGCCGGGAACCGGACCGCAGGGAAGGCCGTCACGCTGGTCGTCGACACCGTCTCGCCCGACCGCCCGGTGCTCACCGAGCCCTCCGCCGGGGAGACCCTCCGGACCGCCCGCCCCCGGCTCGCCGGGAAGGCGGAGCCCGAGGCGCGGGTGATCGTCACCGCGCGTGCGGGCAGCGAGGCCTCGACGGAGCGGATCGTCGCCTGCGGGGCCACGGCCGCCATCGACGGCAGCTGGATCTGCACGGCCAACCGCGACCTGCCGGACGGGGACCAGTGGCTGGTCGTCACGGCGACCGACCGGGCGGGGAACGGGACGGCGGGCGACGCGGTGGCGGTGCGGGTGGAGGCGGCGGCCGTACAGCCGCCGACGGTGCCCGTCCCGACGGTGACACCGACGGCGACACCGACGGCGACGGTCGCACCGACCGCTGCGCCGACCGCTGCGCCGACCGGCGCGGCGACCGCCACGGCGACCGTCGCGCCCACCGTCGGGTCGACGGCGGTGCCCGCCGGCGGGCCGACGACGGTTCCCCCGCAGGCCCCGGCGGTCCCGGCCGGCTCCCCCGGCGCGGAGACATCGGCCTCGTCCTCGCCGTCGGCGGCGGTCCCGGCCGTCGTACCCTCGGCCGCTGCGTCCACGGCGGTGGCCGCACCGGTGTCACCGACGCCCGCGGTGTCCACGGCCTCGGGTACCGCGTCGGCGGCCGTGCCGACCGTCGGGACTCCCGCGTCCGGCACGCCGAGCGCTTCCCGGTCGGCCGCGGCCTCGCCCTCGGTCGCCGTTCCGTCCCCCTCCGCTCCCGATGCCCCCTCCACTCCCGCCGGCTCCGCTTCGGCGGTCGCGTCCCCGGGTGCTCCTTCGCCTTCGGCCCCCGCCCCGTCGGGGTCGGCCGGATCGCCTCCGGCTGCCCCGTCGGCGGCCTCGCCCGAACCCGCCCCGGACCCCGTCTTCGACCCCGTCCCGCCGGGGCTGCTGCCGATCGTCGTGCCGCCGGTCACCGGTGTGGCCGTCAGGCCGGTGACGCCGTCCCCGACGGCCCCCGCGACGGCGGTGCCGCCGACGGCCGCCGGTGCCACCGGAACGGCGAGGACGAGCCCGACCGCCGGTCCGTCCCCGACCGCGCCCCGCCCGTCCTCCTCTCCGGCCTCCCCGACCTCGCCGTCCGCCGGCCTGTCCCCGTCCCCGTCCCCGTCCCCGTCCCCGTCCCTGTCGCAGGTCCCGTCCCCGTCGCCGTCCTCGCTCTCCTCTCCGCTCCCGTCCCCGTCGCAGGTCGCGTCGCAGGCCCCGTCCCCGGGCCCGTCCTCGCCGTCGTCCCCGATCCCGGCCGTCACCCCGGCGCCCGCCGACACCCCGTCCGCACCTGCCACCGCGTCGGCTCCGGCCGCCGGGGCTGCGGTGGCGCGGTCCGCCGGGCAGGCGGCCACCGGGGCCGACACCACCGCCGAGGCCGGCCGTGCACTGGCCGCGCCGCCCGCGCCGGAGCAGCAGCCGTCGGCCGAGGCAGGTGGGTCGCCCGTGGCGTCCGACCGGCACCGGTCGGACGGCTGGCGCGGTGCGCTCGCCGGTGTCCTGCTGGTGCTCACCGGCATCGGACTGATCACCCGCCGGGTGCTCGTCCGGGGTTCGGGTACCCGGCGCCGCTGAACCGCTCACACCATCCGCTCATGTGCCTGCGCGTCAGGTCCGGCTTTAGATGATTCGTCAGTAAATGTCGACACGCACTAGCTCAAATGTCGCATTTGATGACGTATGAACTTAGCCTGACTCTGGCACTGCCCGTCAGATCCGGGCCGCCCGTTGCGCGACACACTGAACCTGAGGATCCGTGCATGGACGTCACCCGCGATTCTTCGCAGCGACCCGACAACCCGCCCAAGACGCTTCCGCCGGTGCTGGCGGAACGTTCCGCCTCCGGCTCCAGCCCGCTGGTCAGGGCACCGAAGCCGCCCAAGCCCGCCAGGCCGGTCGACAACGGTCCGGCCACCACCCCGCTGGCGGTGGTCCCCGGACCGGTCGGCGCCCCGGTCGACCTGCGCGATCCGCTGGAGGCCGCCGAACCGGCGGGACAGGGCGGCCCGCCGGAGACGGAGACGGTCCCGGTGGGCGCGCTCACCACCGCCACCGCGCGCCGGCCCCCGCGCGCAGACCAGGCGCTGCGCGAGCACGGCGCCGCCGCGCTGCCCGGCTGGGTCGCCCTCTTCGGGCTCCTGGCCGGTACGGCGGCCGTCCTGCTGGTGCTCCTGCGCGACGGCGTCATCCCGCACTGGGACACGCTGCCCGACCTGCGCACCGCGGCCGTCCGGGCCGCCGGCACGGCCGAGGTGACCGCCCGTTCGGTGTCCGCCGTCACCGCCGCCGGACTGCTGGTGGTCCTCGCGCTCGCCGGACTGCTGGTCAACGCGGGCGGCGAGACCCGGGTGCTCACCCGCTGGGGCCGCTACCGGGGCACCGTCCGCCGCACCGGCCTGGTCTGGGTCAACCCGTTGCTGCGCCGCCGCCGGGTGGACGTCCGGCTGCGGCACTGGCGCAGCGAGCCGGTCAAGGTGGTCGACCGCACCGGCACCCCGATCGTCGTCCGGCTGCTGATCGTCTGGCGGGTGAAGGACACCGCCCGCGCGATGCTGTCGATCGAGGACCACGAGAGCTACCTGCGGGAGCAGGTCCAGGCGGTGCTCACCCGGACCGCCTCCATCCTGCCGTGCGACAGCAACGCGGGCCCCGGGCCCGCGCTGCGCGACGGCCAGTGGTTCGCCGACGAGCTGACCCGGGCGCTGGCCGCCGAGGTCGCCCCGGCCGGGCTGGAGGTCTACTCGGCGCAGCCGCTGGCGCTGGACTACGCGCCCGAGGTGGCCGAGTCGATGCGCCGCCGGAGGCTGGCCGATCTGGACGCGGGCCTGCGCACGGTGCTGGTGGACGACGCGGTGGAGGCGGCGGCGCTCGCCGTCCGCCGGCTGGAGCGGGCCACCGCGCACGAGCTGGACGAGGCCGCCCGCAGCGCGCTGATGGAGCAACTGCTGGTCGCCTTCGTCGCCCCGGCCGGAGTGGCCGCCTCGGTACCGTCCCCGGCCGCCCGGGCCGGGCGAAAGGAAGGACGACCGGCATGAGGATAGCCACCGGCCCGGACACCGGACTCGCGTTCGACTCCTCGTTCGAGCCCGGCCAGGAGTTCGCGGGCGCGGCCGAGTGCGCGCTCGACCCGGACACGGCGCTGATCGGTTTCGAGGAGGGCCTCGGCAGCACCTCGTCGATCGCGGCCTGCTCCTGCCCCGACTGCGCGGCCGCGCGGCGCACCGTCCGACCGGCGGGGCCGTCCGGTGGCGGGCGAATACACCGCGCGGTCCGGAGCACCTGCCTGGCGACCACCGTGCTGGCCGGTGCCGGGGTGGTCGGACTGACCGCCGGTGCCGGGTCCGCGCAGGCGGCGCCCGGCAAGCAGGGCTGGGACGGCTCGAAGTACTGGTTCAAGGGCAGCGGCGGCGAGTGGCGGTACACGAGCCACTACGACGTCTACCTCAGCCGCACCCGCCAGACGGGCGGCTCCGGAGGGGCGGCGCAGACCGGGGCGGTGCAGACCGGAGCGGCCCGGAGCGGGGCGGGGTCCGGTTCCGGCCCGGCCTCCGGTGCCGGTGGCAAGGCGGTCGTCTCCAACGGGTCCGCGGCCGGCTCCTCCGGGACGCGGCAGGGCTGGGACGGCTCGAAGTACTGGTTCAAGAACGGCAGTGGCGAGTGGCGGTACACGAGCCACTACGACGTCTACCTGAGCCGCACCGGCCAGTCCGGTGGTAGTCAGGCGCAGGCGTCCGCGCCGCCGGTCACCCGGCCCGTCCAGGACACCGGTCCGGCCTCGGGGCGCCTGGAGACGGCGATCGACTACGCGCTCGCCCAGCTCGGCAAGCCGTACGTCTGGGGCGGCAACGGGCCGTCCGGGTACGACTGCTCGGGGCTGGTGCAGCAGGCCTACCGGCGGGCGGGCATCAGCCTGCCGCGGGTGGCCGACGACCAGTACGCGGCGACCACGCCGATCACGGCGGGGCAGCTGCGCCGCGGTGACCTGCTGTTCTGGTCGGACAGCGGCCGGGCCTCGGGCATCCACCACGTGGGGATCTACCTGGGCGGCGGCAAGTTCGCCGAGGCACCGAGGCCGGGCAAGCCGGTTCGGGTGTCGACGATCACCAGCGGCTTCTACCCGACCCACTTCGGGCGACCCGGGGCCTAGAAATCCCTCCTCGTTGTCCACAGGCTGTGGACGGACCCGCCGCCCCCGCGCGGGTCCGTCCACGGCCTCCGTGCTGCCGGGAGAGCGCGGCGCTCAGGCGGAGGCGGCGTCCAGCAGGGCGGTCTGCGCCGGGGTGAGCTCCAGTGAGGCGGCGGCCAGCAGCGGCGGGAGCTGCTCGACGGTGCGGGCGCTGACGATCGGGGCGGCGACGGTGGGGCGGGCGGCGAGCCAGGCCAGGGCGACGGAGGCGAGCTCGGCGTCCTGCTCCGCGGCGACCGTGTCCAGCGCCTCCAGCACCTTGGGTCCGCGCGGGTCGGCCAGGTAGCGGCTGGCGCCCTCGGCGCGGGCGCTGTCCACACCCTCGCCGCCCGGGCGGTACTTGCCGGTGAGGAAGCCCGAGGCGAGCGCGTAGTACGGCACGGTGGCCAGGCCGCGCTCGGCGACCAGGTCGGCCAGCGGGCCCTCGAAGGTGCCGCGCGAGACCAGGTTGTAGTGCGGCTGGACGGCGACGTACGCGGCCAGGCCCTCGCCCTCGGCGAAGGTGAGCGCCTCGGCCAGCCGCTCGGCGCCGATGTTCGAGGCGGCGACGGCGCGCACCTTGCCCTCGCGCACCAGCTCGTCCAGCGCGGTGACGAACTCCTCGACCGGGGTGTGGTCGTCCTGGTGGGTGTAGTAGAGGTCGATGTGGTCGACGCCGAGACGGCGCAGCGAACCCTCGGCGGACGCCTTGATGTTGGCCGCGCTCAGGCCGCGGGCCTCGGGGTGGAGACCGACCTTGGTGGCGATGACCACGGAGTCACGGTTGCCCCGCTTGCGCAGCCAGTTGCCGAGGATCGTCTCCGACTCGCCGCCGGCGTTGCCGGGCACCCAGGAGGAGTAGGTGTCGGCGGTGTCGACGAAGTTGCCGCCGGCCGCCGCGTAGACGTCGAGGACGGCGAAGGACTGCGCCTCGTCGGCGGTCCAGCCGAAGACGTTGCCGCCGAGGGAGATCGGGAACACCGAGAGGTCGGACGTGCCGAGCTGCACATAACGGGGGGCGTCACTGTGGATTCCGGTCATGATCCGAGTCAACCGGATCGGCCGGGCCGGAATTCCGCGGTCCGGGCAGACTTCACAGGCTTTTCGCACGCCCGTAGCGCTGGGTTCGGCGGGAGTCCGGTACGGGCCGGTCGGGGGCCGGGGCCGGCCCGGTGCCCCTCCCGGCGTGAGCCGGGGAGGGTGCACCGGGGTGTCGGCGCGGTGCCGGGATTCGTTAGAGTCCGTGCCATGGCTGACAACGACTACGACCCCGCCGGCAGCACCCAGATGTTCCGGGCCTTCGTCGACGAGACCCCGGCACCCCAGGCGCCGGGATCCGTCAACACCTACAGCACCAACAGCAACCGCACCGGTGTGATCGCGCTGGTCGCCGTCGTTGCCCTGGTCGTTGTGGGCGCCGTCATCTGGCTGGCTGTCAAGTAACCCTCGCGCCGGAACGCCTGGCGGCTCGGCGGCCCTCCTGTCTCAGCAGGGCTTCCGCCAGGCGTCCAGTTCGAGCTTCTTCTGCATCGAGCTGAGACCCAGCGACTTGGACTGGGCGCAGAACCGGTCGGTGCCGAGCTTGTACTCGACGTGGAACACCGCCTTGCCCGCCTGGATGAAGGGGGAGAGGCGGGCGCACTCGTCGAACTCGGCGCACTCCTCGTTCACGGCGAAGTCGAAGTCGGCCAGCAGGGCGGGGATCTGGTCCAGGTCGTTCTTCAGACCGATCGCGAGGCCGCGCTCGTGGGCGAGCGAGGCCAGCATGCGGTTGTAGCGGAGCTGGTCCTCGGCGGTCAGCGGGAATCCGCTGTTCTGGTTGTACGCCTCGATGGTGTCGGGTTCGACGGCGTCGAAGCCCTTCTGCTTGCACATGTCGAAGCGGGCCGCCATCAGCGGCTTCAGCTGGTCGAGCTTGCGGATGTCGAACCACTTCTCGCCCTTCCACCCGTTGCCGGCGCCCTGCAGGGCCTTGGTGAAGGCGGCGGCGTCGGGGCGGAAGTCCTCCCAGGAACCGGCGTTGATGTAGCAGATCACCTTGCGGC